>DAIDIS010000268.1 GCA_027451785.1 Acidimicrobiales bacterium | reverse complement strand
TTGCCGCCCTCGATGAACCTGACGCTACCACTCCGGTATATCGACCAAAATTTCGCCCTAGGTCGGCGGCGGGATCAGCCTACCCAATCCGGCTTACGACCACTCGCCGGAATGTAGGACGAGACAAGTCGAGTCAGCGTCTCGGGCCTCACCAACGAATCCCCCATAATCCTAGGCTCCGCCTCCAGCTCTATTCCGAGGTGCTCTCTTGCCCTGCGTTCGATCAACTCAGCAACTCCCAAAAGCTCCTCTGAGGTCGCGCCGCCAAAGTTCGTCAAGGCAAGAACGTGGAAAGGCGAAAGGCCGACGGTTCCCCACCTGTCACCATTGGAGAAGCCACAGGCCAAGAGCACATGCGCAGCCGATACCTTGACCAAACCCGGCTTCGAGTCGGTCTTGGAATACCAGCCAATAAATTCCTCTGCCCGCTGTTGGCCGACTGCAGCGGAAGTTACTTCAACGGCGAGATCCATCGGGACGAAGGGACTTACAAAGAACGATCCTGCGTTCTTGTGGCGGGCAGCGGGATCAACTCCAACCCAGGTCAGGTGCTTCTGTCTTCTAACACCCAGCGTTGTCTCTCGCAGGCGACCAGGCGACAGTGACTCCCGGTCGGTTCCTCCCAGTGCGATCTCAATATCGCGATACAGGCCCCCCGAGCCTAGAGCCAGCGAATCCAAGAGCGCGAGCCTGACCGAAGTCACCACAGGCGGCCGAGGCGCCGTCTTCACCGAAGAACTCCGATACGAAAAGGAAAATCGATCGCTACCCCAAGTCTCGACGTCGCCGCTCGGGTGGACCACTTCAGCGGAGACGAAGACGTCCGAGAGCGCTTGTCCGTAGGCGGCGATGTTTTGCACTGGAGCTGCCCCCACGCTCCCTGGTATCCCGCTCATGCGCTCCAGCCCGAAGAATCCCGCATGACACGCAAGCGAGACCGCATCGTCCCATACGACGCCGCCCGCAGCTACCATCAAGCCGTCCTGGCCGACAGACACATCTCCGCCGGCAAGCAAGATCACCAGACCGTCGAATCCTTGATCGGAAATCACAATGTTCGAACCGGCTCCAATTACCGCAAAGGCGCCGTCGCACCGGTTGGAAGCGAACTCAATCGCCTCCGAGACCTCCTCGGCATTGGCCGCTCGGCAAAACCATTTCGCTTTGCCGCCGGTTCCGAAGGAGCACCACGCAGACAATCCCACGTCACGATCGAATTTCATCGAACGCCCACGGGTTGATTCAGCGATCCCATGCAGCTGATCGCATGAAACAAGCGGACCGCCCGTACTGCTTGAACATCCGGACCAGGTTCAACTTCACCGGCACGGGTCAATTTCCATAACCCTTGAATCGCCTTCCCCTGGGTACGACGTGATCTTCGGCTTCGTTTCCCCATACTGACCATCCAGGTTGAGGGTAACGAGCAAAAAGCTCCAAAAACGGCCCTGGGCTACACGCCTCCACTATCGGGTAAAGCTCGTCCGGCTTGCGCGAATGTTCGCGCTTCTGAGTTTCCAACATGTTCACCTGAGTGCGTCCTGGAGCCAGCGTACGCAAATTACCCTTCACTCCGAAAAGGATCGGTTCTGTGACATTTCGGAAGTAGAAGCCGACTCCCCTCCCATCGGGTCCCCCGTCCTTACGCCTCTTTGCCCAGACGATCATCGTCTTATAGGTGAACCCCCACGCCTCCATGACCGCAAGCCCCTCAGCCAAAAGAGCATTAGGCACCCACAGGTAACAGTGTGATTCCGGCTCAGTGATCTCTGCGACCGGAAGGTCTGCGATTTCCTTCCACGACATGGTGTCGTATCGCGAAAGCCTATGGTGCTCCGGAGCAACCTTTCCCGTGCGGTTGGCAAACCGCCAAGGCGGGTCGGCGAGAACGGTCTTCCATTGTCTCCCTCCAGCAAAGCCTGCCAATTCCGAGACAGCGTCAGCATTCCCGGTCATAACACGCCTCCGTGATGCCGACGGCGAGAATTGGGCAACCGCCTCCGCCACCTCCCTCCATGCGAGGGATGAGCGCGGACCAGTGGGTGGTGGTCGCCCCATAGACCGAGCCTTCGCGCCCGAGGCGCATAGCCAAATCGCGAATCCCGTCACCCCTGGTGATGATCACCCCCACTCCGAGGACCCGAAGATCGTGCAGCAACCTGAAGTTGTTGAGGTCCCTGTCGAAAAAGGTGTCCTTGTTGTTCCACTCGACTTCGACGCCCACTCCGTTCTTGAAGCAATCGACCTTGTGGGTGGGGCTCTCGTAGCTGATCTCGGAGTACGCACCCACGGCAGGCATCTGTCTTACCGTCACGCGTGTCTCGAAGCCCGTCTCCTGCCATCCAAGCTTGGCAAAGTGGCTGTCAATAGCGGAGGCAATCGTTGACTTGTTCCCTCCGCTTGAAGTGATCGCCGATTTACAGAGCTTGAAGGTTTCCAGCACTTCAACCAGGTCGGCCCACTCGGCGGGGAAAGCACCCTGGAGCACCGCAAGCGCGTTACGCCACTGGCGGCACTCAAACCGTTCCTTTACAGAGCCGGGAAGGCCATCCAATCGGTCCACGTCTTCCAGGAAACTACTTTGGTGTAACAACCAGTCTCCCCTAAGACAACGATTCCAAGGCCCAAGTTCCGGATTCCACGAGCTTCATCGTAGCCTTGACGACGTCTTGCCCCCTAAGCAGCTCCCATGTCACCTGGCCCGCCGAAGGCGTAAAGTTCACTCCGTTCGTCGACAGCAGCGCTTTGATACCGTTCACGTTCAGGTGACCAACCCAAATCCATGGCTCTATAGTGGCAACTAGGGTCGCTGTACCATTTCGAGCTGCAGCGGAATCGAATCTCGTCACTTGGGCCCCCTCTCCGCCGACTAGGTCCATGGTGTAGCCGAAATTATCCTTCATGAACTCCTGCAATGCCTGAGTTGGCCCGACGGTCAAATCCGAATTCATATATTCGTCCATTCGATGCTGTGCTGCTGATACCAGCGCCGTTCGCTCCATTGGTGGGTAAATCGTCGAGCGCCCATTCGAATCCATGGAGATGGTCGGAACGGCTGGTGGTCCTGCAATACCAACTTCCAGAGCCCCTGGTGGGTCAAGCTCGCTCCAGCGCACAAGTTCTGCGTTCTTGAAAGCCGCTTCGGCCGCTTTGACAGCGCTTGCGCCACTTCCAGTGGCCTTGTTGGCGTCGGCGCGACCATCGACGGCTTTCGAGCACCCGGCGACCATTAGAGCCCCGATAACCAGAGCTGCGACAGAATTCAGCGCTTTCCTCATCCATATCCCGTGCACACACCGATATGCCCGCACCCACCAGTATCCCCGCGACCAATGGAATTCCTGTAAGAGAAAGCCTTAGGCAAGTGCCGAATACGCTGCTTCCTGCAGGCCCTTGTGGGCCTGAGGGAGGCGTGGTGAGTCGAAATATCTTTGGGTCAGCACAATTACGACCATATCGTGTGCCGGATCCACCAAGTAGCTGGTGCCGAGACCCCCGGTCCACCCATAAGAGCCCAAGCCGACACCCGAAGTCTTGATTGACTGGCAAAGTCCCCAAGTCGCAGACTCCAAGATAAGAGGGCCAACCGATTCCTTGGCGTCCGAACTCAACTGGTCAGAGGACATCTCCGCGACCGAATCCCGTGACAGAACCGGTGTCCCTCCTCTGGCCATCATCCGTCCAAAAGCCAAAACATCATCTACCGTCGAAATCAGACCCGCCGCTCCATCCTCCAGCTTCGGCTTGTGACTCCACCGTCCACCTGAAGCGTGGTCCTCGGTGACGAAGGTTCCGCCTTCCGCCCTATAGCCGTCCGCCAATCGTGCTGCGTCGTGGGTGAAAAAAGCGGTGTCCTCCATGCCGATCGGGGCAAAGAGCCTCTCGTCCAGCAGCTCACCAAGAGACTTTCCGCCGATTCTGGAAAGCGCTATACCCGCTATCGACGCACCGGTGTTGTATAACCAGCTAAGTCCTGGCTGAGACATCAACGGCAACGAGCCAAACCTGGCCATCCACTCGTCAGGAGCGGGCTGGAGGTCCGGTGCGGGCGGACCCAATGTATGTAAGCCCAATTCCGCTTCGGCGACTGCGATTGGCCAAGGGGTGGCCGATAGGAACATCCGCATGTCCATTCCAAA
>DAIDIS010000267.1 GCA_027451785.1 Acidimicrobiales bacterium | reverse complement strand
GGCCCACGCACAGGCACTTCAAACGGCACCTCTCGCCCCAGTGGCCCACGATCGGCCAGCGGCTCTTCGAGACCGTCAGGGCCACCTCGCTCTAGTGGCCCACGATCGGCCAGCGGCTCTTCGAGACCGTCAGGGCCACCTCGCTCTAGTGGCCCAAGATCGGCCAGCAGTTCTTCGAGACCGTCAGGGCCACCTCGCTCGTCCGGCCCAAGCAGAGGTCCAGGAAGTGGCGGCGCATCCAGCTACTCTCGAACGTCTGGGCCAACGACTACGTCCAGTGCCGAAGGGCGAGTGGCGAGAACATCCAGGGGAGTCCCGGAAAGATCGTCGCGTCAGCCTTCATCAGATCGGTCATCAACTCGACAGTCTTCTTCGGGACCGCCGTTTGCGAGAAAGGGTTCTGGATTCACAGGGTCGGAACGACCGCGTAGTGGTCCGGCCAGAGGCCGTCCCGACCGTGCGGATGGTGATTATCCGGGCTCAAGAAACCGTCCGGAGAGTCCCTTTAGGTCGATCACAGACGAAAGAGTTGCAAACCGGAACTGGGGAAGTGTCGCACGCAAGGGCGCCCGTGTGGTGGTGGAGCCAAGAGACCGTGGGTCAGAAGGCTCGCTTGGTGGGCTCAGCGACGAGGGCATGAGGGAACTTTCTCCCCCCGAGCCTTTCGTTGAGGAACAATGGATTCGAGTTGACGAGGCCCCGGAGAAGAAGGCTTCAGCGAAGTCAGCCGGAGCTCCAACTCCTCCAAGCGAGCGCTCGCTTAGTGTCGTCCGTTCGAAACGGACGAAAATTGTCGACTCGGACGTGGCAGGAGGCGCGACATCCTCACCCAAGAGGAGTTCTTCGTCGGATTTCCCGCCTGAGGTGGTGACTGAATTCAAGGCGATGTTCGGTCGAGAAGCCACCAAAATGCTTGAAGACCTCGAAAGAGCAACTGCGGCATATGAGCGTGATCGCTATCTTGATGCGGCTCGCCTCTTAAACCGACTGTTGAGGGTCGCACCGGAATCTCCAACAGTAAATGAGCTTCTCGGTCTAGCCTCGTACCGTCTCGGCCGGTGGGAAGTGGCATTGAAGCGACTGAAGAAGTCGTATGAGCTTACTGGCTCTTCCGATCAACTTCCGGTCCACATGGACTGCTACCGTGCTCTGAAGAGATATAGGGCGCTGGAAGGTGCATGGGAAGAGTTGAAGAAGTCCTCTCCCGGTACGGATGTGCTGACGGAGGGAAGGATTGTCTATGCCAATTCTCTTGCCGACAGAGGCAAGCTTGGTGAGGCGATCGAGCTGATTGAACGGGCCAACAAGTTCGTCAAGAACCCAAGGCCACATCACCTACGCCAGTGGTATGTCCTCGGTGACTTCTACGAGCGGGCCGGAGAGATGCAAAAGGCGATCGCCATCTTTGTCGGAATCAACAAGGCGAGCCCCGGGATTTACGACGTTACCGAAAGGGTGGCCGAATTACTGCCGTAAGGCTTGCGCTGCCACGTGGCCGGAAGGTCGCCGAGATGGCTAAGGTTCTCTACGGAGAAGTCTTCAGGTTCAGACTGTCCTAGCGAGAGGAAGTGCTTACGAAGTGGTCGACATAGCAAAGATCCTTGGTGACGAGGCCGAAGGTCTGCTCAATCACGAGTGCAACGGAATCAAGAAAGATCAGCTCACGTTGCCGGGGCCGGATGTCGTCGATCAGGTATTCATCGATTCAGACAGGCCAGTCCAGGTTCTGAGGAGCCTCGGCGGGGTGTATTCACACGGCCGCCTGGGGAACACCGGGTACTTGTCAATCCTTCCGGTTGACCAAGGAATCGAGCACACGGCAGGGGCGAGTTTTTCCAAGTTTCCTGCCTATTTCGACCCGAAGAACCTTGCCGAACTGGCCATCGAGGCAGGTTGCAGCGCAATAGCCACCACCCTTGGAGGGCTCGGAATACTCGCAAGGCGCTATGTACACAAGATTCCGTTCATCGTGAAGCTTAACCATAACGAACTACTCACATACCCAACTAAGTATGACCAGATCATGTTCGCCTCCCCGAGGCAGGCATTCGACCTAGGTGCTGCCGGTGTGGGAGCGACAATTTACTACGGTTCGGACGGTGCACACCGCCAGATTCAAGAGGTGCGGGAGGCCTTTGCAGAAGCGCACGAACTGGGTATGTTCACAGTCCTTTGGACATATCTGAGGAATTCGGCCTTCAATCACGAAGGCACCGATTATCACCTTGCGGCAGACCTGACTGGTCAGGCCAACCACCTTGGGGTGACCGTCGAGGCCGACATCATCAAGCAGAAGCAGCCCGAAAACAACGGGGGATTCACGGCGCTTAAGTTCGGGAAGGCGGATCCATTGATGTACGAGAAGCTCACCAGCCCTCACCCGATAGACATGACCAGATGGCAGGTGGCGAACTGTTACATGGGAAGGATTGGGCTAATCAACTCTGGCGGCGAGTCAAAGGGATCCGGTGACCTGTCACAGGCGGTAAGGACGGCGGTCATCAACAAGCGAGCGGGAGGCTCCGGCCTGATCGTCGGTCGAAAAGCATTTCAAAGGCCTATTGCCGAGGGGATTGAGCTGTTGCATGCGGTCCAGGATGTCTTTTTGGATCCTGATGTAACTATTGCTTAGAGCGCGCAGATAACATTGGGAGAGCGAAGGCTAACGAGGAGACGTTGAATATTGACGCAGTCGCAAGTTGACGGCGGAGAAGAAGGCAGTTCATCTGGAGGCACCCAGGTGATCGAGGACTCCAGCGTCGTCATCAGGTTTGCCGGCGACTCCGGGGATGGGATGCAGGTCGCAGGAGACCGATTTACAAATTCCAGTGCAATTTTCGGAAACGATCTCTCAACCTTCCCTGACTTCCCAGCCGAGATTCGTGCACCTGCAGGCACGCTGCCCGGTGTATCCGCATTCCAAGTTCACATTTCCGACCATGACATCGTTACTCCGGGCGATGCCCCCGATGTTCTTGTCGCAATGAATCCGGCGGCGCTAAGGGCAAACCTGGGCCTGCTTCGGCCGGGGGCAACCCTCATTGTGAATTCGGATGCATTTGACGAGAGAAACCTTGCAAAAGCGGGGTATTCCGAGAATCCGCTTGAAGGGGATCTCAGGGACAGATTCCAGCTTTTCGAGGTTCCAATGACCACGCTTACGATCGAGGCAACAAAGCCGACGGGGGCTAAGCCAAGGGATGCTGAGCGCTCGAAGAACTTTTTTGCTCTAGGGCTTATCAGCTGGATGTATTCGCGTCCCCTCGGGACAACTCTGGAATGGATAGAGTCCAAGTTCAAGGCGAAACCTGCGTTGGTACAGGTAAACAGCCTTGCATTCAAGGCGGGAGTCAACTTCGGCGAGACGGCAGAGTTGTTCGGCAGCCCGCATTCAGTCAAGCCTGCCAAATTGCCAAAAGGTAAATACACCTCCGTTACGGGTAACACTGCACTTGCTTGGGGTTTGGTGGCCGCAAGCAAGCTTGCGAACACGCCCATGCTGTTGGGCTCTTACCCGATTACTCCGGCCTCCGATATCCTCCACGAGCTTTCCAAACATAAGAACTTTGGGATAGCCACCATTCAGGCGGAGGATGAGATCGCAGGTATTGGAACTGCTATAGGTGCAGCATTTGGTGGGCATATCGGCGTCACCACTACCAGTGGCCCCGGGATGGACCTGAAGTCAGAGGCCATGGGCTTGGCCGTAAACCTCGAGCTTCCGTTGATCATCATCGACATTCAGCGGGGAGGCCCGTCCACCGGGTTGCCGACCAAGAGCGAACAATCTGACCTATTGATGGCGCTTTACGGTAGGCACGGCGAGTCGCCGGTTCCAGTGATTGCCGCCTCGTCACCTTCTGATTGCTTCAATTGTGCAATCGAGGCAGTCCGAATCGCCGTCACTTGCCGGACGCCGGTGATCCTTCTTAGCGACGGTTACCTGGCCAACGGCTCCGAGCCGTGGCTATTGCCCCAAGTCGACTCGATCCCGGCGATCAAGGTCGAGTACGCGTCCGGCCATAACGGCACGGATGCAAACGGGGAGCCGATTTTCCTTCCCTATCTTAGAGACGAGGAAACCTTGGCTCGTCCTTGGGCACCGCCGGGGGTTCCAGGGCTTGAACACAGAATCGGAGGGTTGGAGAAGGAAAATGAGACCGGCAACGTTTCTTATGATCCCGCCAACCACGAACTAATGGTTCGTCTGAGGGCAGAGAAAGTCGAACGTCTAGCCAGGGATATTCCTCCGATCGAGGTGAACGATCCCGATGAGGCATCTGCGCTGGTGTTGGGATGGGGATCGACTTACGGAGCGATAACCGCAGCAGTACGTCGCCTGCGCGCACAGGGTCGGAGCGTGGCTCAAGCTCATCTTAGGCATCTGAACCCATTTCCAGCCGATCTAGGGAAGGTACTTGGAAACTACGAGAAGGTCGTCATTCCGGAGATGAACCTTGGGCAGCTGAGCAAGCTCATAAGGGCGGAGTATCTAGTCGATGCTATTGGGATCAACCAGGTCAACGGGCAGCCTTTCAAAGTTCATGCTTTGGAGTCCGCCATCGAGCCCCACTTGTAGTTAGTCCGTAGAGGCCGGGCAGCCGCATGATCTGCGGAAAGAAATTGCGTAGCGAATGGGAGGGTCACTGCTCCCGAAGAGAGAAGAACTTGCATGACTGATTTGCTAGCCCCACCAACTACCAGAAAAGACTGGACCAGCGACCAGGAGGTCCGCTGGTGCCCGGGTTGTGGTGACTATTCGATCCTGGCCGCAGTTCAGATGCTTTTGCCTGATCTCGGAGTCCGAAGGGAAAACACGGTTTTCGTTTCCGGAATCGGTTGTGCAGCTCGCTTTCCGTATTACATGAATACCTATGGGATGCATTCGATCCACGGGAGGGCACCGGCAATTGCGACGGGTCTAGCCGTATCTCGTCCCGACCTCGACGTATGGGTTGTAAGTGGTGATGGAGATGCGCTCTCGATCGGTGGTAACCACTTGATCCATGCTCTCCGCCGAAATGTAAATATCACCATTCTGCTGTTCAACAACCAGATTTACGGCTTGACCAAGGGCCAATACTCTCCAACTTCAGAATCCGGAAAAATCACCAAGTCGACCCCTTTCGGGTCGCTTGAGACTCCATTCAATCCTGTGAGCTTGGCCTTGGGAGCCGAATGCACCTTTGTTGCCAGGACACATGACATGGACCGCAAGCACATGATGGAGATGTTTCGGCGTGCCCACGAGCATCAAGGCGCTTCGTTGGTCGAGATATACCAGAACTGCAACGTATTCAACGACGGTGCTTTCGAGGACATCCTCGCGAAGGACGCCCGTGCGGACAACCTGATTTCCCTAGAACACGGGCAGCCGATCAAGTTTGGGGCCGACTCCCAGTTGTGTGTCGCTCATGACGGCAATGGGGGAGTCCGAATCGCCAACTCGGTAGATGTCGAAGACGCCGAAGTGATCGTCCATGACGAAAAGGCCCAGAACCCTGCTCTGGCCTTTGCGCTGTCTCGCCTTGCCTCCGGTCCACATACGCCCACACCAATCGGCGTGTTCCGAAGTGTCGAGATGCCCGAATACGGCTCGCAGGTTCAAGCACAGATAGACCACGCTAAGAGCCAGAAGGGGAGCGGAGATCTCGAAGCTCTACTTTCTTCCGGTCCTACTTGGACGGTTGAGTAGGAACAGTGCCTACAAGCCTGGCGCTAACTAGTTAGTCGCTTCGCGTGGCTGATAAATCTCGCATCGCGAGATAGCCTGACTGTTTGGGTTGGGCCAAAAAATTTTTTGAAGGCGTTTTCAACTCCCGATTCGCGCAATGAGGGACCAGAGACGAAAATCAATGGGGATTTCTGTCAATGGTGCATCCGGCATACCGAAATGCTTTCCTGGGATCGTCCAGGTATTTCTGGGGTTGGACCCAAAGCCACTGGTTGGAGTTGGAATCTCGGCTGACTACCGTCCGTGATGCAATTTCAAGGCTAATTACGTTCTTGTTGTCTTGACATTGCCATGGTGCTGAGCAAGCGTATGTACCGCATACAAACAAGCACGGATTGGACGGAACAGGAGCGCGCGCCTGTTTCATCCACTCCGCGTGCAACAACCTGGAAGGTGGGCATTTACGAATATGTCTCAAAAGGGCATTTTTAGCGGTCCGGGAGGCCGCAACGCACGGGGCGGTGGTGTAACCCCAAAGAAATCCGTGAGGTTCCTGTCCGGCGTGACGGGGGCAAGCCTGGTGGCAGGTGTGTTCACCATGGCGGGTGCTGTCTCGTCTGCAGTGGCGGCACCTACGACTCAGTCGTTCAGCGCGACATACCAACTCGCATGTAATGCACCGATTGTCGGAAACCTGGTGGTTCCGTTGACCATCTCGGGCCAAGCACCGACTCAGGTAGCACCTGGTCAGACCTTCAACGTTACGGACTCGTCGGCTTCTTTGACGATTCCGGGAAGTGCGATCGGCGAGGCAACGAGTCTCTTGAAGGCAACGGCCATCACGATTACCGCAAGCCAGTTCATAGTCTCCGATACCGGCGCTACACCGACCTCGGTCGACTTGGGCAAGGCCCCATTTGGGCCGTTGGCTTCGGCCTCCACCCCGGTTTCTGGATCTAACCCAGCTACGGTCGTCATCCCGGCCTCACCGATTGCTGCCGTAGGCCCGATCACTGCAGGTTCCCCTGGAAACTTCGAGGCCTACCCAGGTGCTTCAATCGCGGACATCACCTTCACGGTGCCATCCGGAAGCTCCGACCTCGGCAACACCACCTGTGCTGCACCTTCTAACCCGGCACCTATGGTTACGGTTCCGATCGTGTCGGCCCCTGTGCCCCCGACAGTATCGGCCATCTCGCCGACGAACGGTCCCTTGTCCGGCGGCACGGTTGTCACCATCACGGGAACCGGGCTAAACGGAGCTACCGAGGTTGACTTCGGCTCCACGCCGGGTACTTCGCTCATGCCAATGAGCGACACGTCAGTCATGGTCACCTCACCGGCTGCTACAAGTGCAGGTCCTGTTGACGTGACTGTAAAGACCCCGGGTGGGACTTCATCTACCTCGTCGGCAGATAAGTTCACCTATAACGCCCCAGCGCCTACCGTTACCTCGATCTCGCCGACCAGCGGATCGACTGCCGGTGGTACTTCAGTGACCGTCACCGGAACCGGGCTGACCGGTGCAACAGAGGTTGACTTCGGCTCCACTCCGGGTACTTCGCTTATGCCGATGAGCGACACGTCTGTCATGGTCACATCCCCCCCCGGCAGCGCAGGTCCCGTTGACGTCACTGTAAAGACCCCAGGTGGGACTTCTGCAACATCCGCAGGAGACCAGTTCACGTATGTGGCGCCGGCTCCTACCGTTACCGCCGTATCCCCTTCAACCGGCACGACTGATGGAGGCACGGCCGTCACCATCACGGGCACGGGACTTACCGGAGCTTCCGCTGTTGATTTCGGTTCAATCGCCGCCACGAACGTGACCGTCGTCTCGGATACTTCGGTTAAGGCGACCTCCCCGAAGGTGACGAGCACCGGTCCAGTTGATGTTACGGTCACCACGCCGAATGGAACGTCGGCCACTTCCGCTGCAGACCAGTTCACCTATACTGCGCCGAAACTCACGCCGCCTCCTGCCGTCACTGGTGTAACTCCAAGTTCGGGCGACGTTTCCGGCGGACAATCGGTCTCAATCGCAGGATCGGGCTTTACTGGAGCCACGGGGGTCAATTTCGGTTCTAACCCGGCAACCAGCTTCAATGTTGTGTCGGATAGCAAAATCACCGCTGTAGCCCCTGCTGGTACCGCCGGTACCGTTCACGTGACCGTCACAGTACCGTACGGAACTTCGGCAAACTCGTCCGGTGACACGTTTACCTATACGACTAATGCTCCCACCGTTACCTCGGTGACCCCCATGGGCGGCCCAGCTGGTGGAGCAACGTTGGTCGACGTAAAGGGTACGAACCTTTCCGGAACCACTTCGGTGAGCTTCGGCAGCAACTCTACGCCGTTCTTTTATGTTGTATCGGATAACGAGCTGTATGTCTATGCAACTCCTGGCACGACCGGGACGGTAGACGTAACCGTGACTACTCCCAATGGGACCTCGGCAACTTCAGCGGCTGACCTGTACACCTACGCCGCCCCGGCAGCCCCTACTGTTTCCGGTGTTTATGGTGTTGGAGGTACGAGTGGTTCCGTAGTTGTGATCCTCGGTACGAACTTCACTGGAGCGACTTCGGTCAGCTTTGGTTCGAACAGCACGCCGTTCATATCGGTGCTTTCCGACTCGATCATCTATGCCTTCGTGCCACCGGGTACGCCAGGTTCAACTGTCGATGTCACAGTTACGACCCCGCTGGGCACTTCGGCGACATCCGGGGCCGATCAATACACTTATCCCGGTGTAGTGGTTCCAGCGGCAAGCTAGCTGTCTCGTAATAGGAATTCACGGTAGGGAACTACCGGAAGGAAATCCCCCCGCTCTGGTCCCCATGGGCCTGGCGGGGGGATTTTTTGTCTGAGGAGCGGGCGCGCAGGGCTAAGCCGAGGAGAAGGCGTGCAGCGCTAAGCGGAGGAGCGGGCGCGCAGGGCCGGATCGTTCAGTTTCGGTTGATTCTCTCGAATTGTGCGGCAGGAGCTGCTGGGGAAGCCTTATCGGCTCTTTCCGAAATTCGGAATCAGTTGGACGAGGCGCAGCTGATGCAGAGTCTGGCTGCCGGTTTAGCTTCCAGACGTGCAGGCTGAATTGGGTTTCCACACTTCTCGCAGGATCCGTAGGTACCGGCATCCAAGCGTTCAAGTGCTCCGAGCACCTCGTTCAATGTCTCTCGGAGCTGTATGGCAAGAGCTTCTGCCTCGCCTCGTTCTGCGGTCACCTGAGACGTATCGGCGAAATTGGAGTCGTAGCTGGGGGTATGGTCTGATACACCGCCTTCAGCGCGGTACCCGATTTCGGCCAAACGCTCCAATAGCTCGTTGCGTTCATCTTCCAAGAGGGCGCGATAGTCGACGGTTGCTGCTTCATTCGCCATTTGTAGATTCTACAGTGTGGATCGGCCGGAAGCTGGCAAATGGCCGCACTGAGCGCGTTCGTCGGCCTGGCCATTGCGCCTATAGGTTCGGTTTGCCTCGATTGGTCGAGGAGCGTGGATGAGCAGTTTCGTATACGGCACGTAGGCGTTCCGTAGACACTTTCGTATAAATCTGAGTTGTAGAGATGGAAGCATGACCGAGTAGCTCCTGGACCACCCTTATGTCCGCACCGTGGTCAAGCATGTGGGTTGCGCAGGAATGCCGAAGGACGTGGGGGGATATCTTGGCGGGGGAAATTCCGGACTCCAAGGCGTAAGCTTTCATCTTTTGCCACACTGCTTGTCTGGTGATCCTCCTGCCTCGGGCACTCAAGAAGATTGCGGCCGCGTCGGATCGATCCTTCCATTGATTGGGTACGAAGGCACCCCGATTATTGGGTCGGAGCCAGTCGGAAACCGCTTCCCGTGCAAGTCGGCCTACGGGAACGATACGCTCCTTCGAGCCCTTGCCGGTCACCTTGAGGAGGTGTGGGTCGAGTGCAAGCCCGGAAATATCAAGGTCGATCAGTTCGGAAATTCGAAGCCCGCTCCCATAGAGAAGCTCCAGCATCGCTCGGTCCCGAGACCCGGCGGGCGTCGATGGATCAGGCGCCGAGATGATTTTGGCGACTTCGTCCTCGGTGAGCGCCTTGGGAAGAGAGGCGATCATACCCGGTGTGGCTGTCCCGCCCGCAGGATCGGACTTGGCGTATCCCTCTTCGACCAGGAAACGGAACAATCCCTTCACGCTTGAAATTTTGCGCCTTATCGAGGAGCTGCTGAGGTTTAGGCTTTGAAGGTGTTGGACATAGCCGCGAATTTCACTTCGCGATACGGAAAGAAGGTCCATCCCTCCGGTGGCTGATCGAACAAATGCCTCGAATGAGAGTAGGTCCCTTGAGTACGCGTCAAGAGTGTTAGCAGACCTACCGCGTTCAACTCGTAGCCAATAGAGGAAGTCTTCGGATAATGGGGACAGGAAAGTATCTTCCGGCCCGTTTTCTCGGGAATCAGAATGTGCAGTGGTTGGTCGGGGATCCAAATATCTCGGACGCTTGCCGTCGAGGGTCAGGAAGGTATTTGGTCGGGGTCAAGGAGGTGAGGCGCTCTGCCTTCTGCCCGTGCGAGGGAGGCTCCGATAAAGGCATCGAAGAGCGGGTGCGGTCGGTCAGGGCGCGAACGAAACTCAGGGTGGGCCTGTGTCCCGACCCAGAATGGGTGCCCGGGCAGTTCGATGAATTCGACGAGAAGATCGTCGGGAGAGGTTCCTGAGCAGACCAGCCCATGGGATTCGAGAGGCTCCCGATAGGCAGGATTAACCTCATAACGGTGGCGGTGGCGTTCGGATACGACGGTAGTTCCGTAGGCCTCGGCAACCTGAGAACCAGGAAGGAGGTTCGCCTTGTATGCGCCCAGCCTCATGGTTCCGCCCTTGTCCGTCACCTTGCGCTGGGTGTCCATTATGTCGATTACTGGATGCGGGGTGTCCGAGTTCAATTCAGTCGAGTGCGCGCCTTCGAGTCCCAGGACATCTCGGGCGTACTCGATGATCATTGTCTGCATTCCGAGGCATAGGCCCAGGCATGGAATCGCGTACTCTCTTGCGTAACCGACTGCGGCGATCTTTCCCTCGACGCCTCGCTCTCCAAATCCGCCTGGGACGACGATGCCATCGAGGTCGTGCATCAGTTGGGAGCCGAGCAGCTGGGTTACTTCCTCTGCTTGGATCCACTCGATATCAACCTTCGCTTTGTGAGCGAAGCCAGCGTGCCGAAGCGACTCGACAACGGAAAGGTAGGCATCGGCTAAGTTCACGTACTTACCGATCAGGCCGATACGGACTTTGCGATCCGCCTGTAGGACCCTATTGACGAGACCTTCCCAGCCGGAGAGGTCGCATGGAAAGTCTTCGTCCGAGAACCCGAGCAGTTCACAGACATAGGCATCCAGACCTTCGTCGTGGAGGGCAAGGGGAATTTGGTAAATGCTCGCAGCGTCGATTGCAGAAATGACGCCTTCAACGGGCACGTCACAAAGCATCGAAATCTTCACCTTGAGCTCCTGGGAGATCGCCTGGTCGCTCCGGCATACAATTATGTCGGGCTGTATGCCCCGGCCTCTTAGCTCAGTTACGGAATGCTGTGTCGGCTTCGTCTTTTGCTCTCCCGCCGGCCCGATATGGGGCACCAAAGTCAGGTGAATGTAGCAAACATTGTTCCGTCCGACTTCCTTGCGGAATTGGCGAATCGCTTCAATGTAGGGAAGGCTCTCGATGTCACCGACCGTTCCACCGACCTCTGTGATGATCACGTCCGGGTTGTCCGCCTCCAGCTTCAAAACCCGCTCTTTGATTTCATTGGTGACATGTGGGATGACCTGTACGGTCTTGCCCAGGTAGTCTCCCTTTCTTTCCTTGGCGATCACCGAGGAATAGATCGACCCGGTGGTGGAATTGGAGCCCTTGTTGAGGTTCTCGTCTATGAATCGTTCATAGTGCCCGATATCAAGGTCTGTTTCGCCTCCGTCGTCGGTAACGAAAACCTCACCGTGCTCGAACGGGTTCATAGTTCCGGGGTCTACGTTGATGTAGGGATCGAGTTTGCACATCGTGACCCTCAGGCCCCGTGCCTTGAGAAGCCTACCGAGAGATGCGGCGGTCAGGCCCTTGCCGAGTGAGGAAGCAACTCCTCCCGTGACAAAAATGTGCTTGGCCAACTCCCTACCGACCGACCCTTCTCAAATACTGGGCATCCCTATCTCTCAAGGTACTACCGAAACTCTTGCCAGTGATTGATCGTACTCGCGAGAACCGGATTTGCACCTATCCAGCAGCTCACGGGCATGGTCTCGTGCGCTTGCACTTGACGGCGACCCGGAGAGCATCCTGGCGATCTCCGTGATGCGGTCTTCGCTACCGAGATGTTCGACGGTCGTTGATGTCTCAGTCTTTCCTGCGATCTTCGTAACTCGTACTTGATGGTCGGCGAAAGCGGCCACCTGAGGAAGGTGGGTAACCACAATGACCTGGCGGTTCTCGGATGCTGCCTTTAGTGCCCTGCCGATTGCCAGGGCAGATGCGCCTCCAACTCCGGCATCCACTTCGTCAAAGACGATTGTCGGCGGGCCCATGCCGTTTACCAACTGGATGGCGAGCATGGCCCGGGAGAGTTCTCCTCCCGACGCCACGCCTGCAATTGGGGCTGGCTCAATCCCAGGGTTGGCGCTAAACCGGAACTCGACCCTGTCATTCCCAAAAGTAACTTTGTCGCCCTCCAGCACCGACGGCCTAGCCTCAATGGTCACTTCGAAACGGGCGTGGGGGAGTGCATGCTCGCTCAAGTGGTCGCTCACCTTCTGAGCGAAGGAGCCACCGGCACGCTGGCGGGCCCGGAATATTCGAGCTTCCTCGTCGTTCAGTTCGGATAGCAACCCGATTATCAGGCTTCGGAGCTCGGCAACCTTCGCTTCGGATCCTTCAATCTCGCTGATGCGATCTCGCAACCTGGACAGCTCTTTGTTTGCGTCCGCAATGGAGCCTCCGTACTTGCGAGTGATCTCATTGATTTGGCTGAGGCGTTGGTGAGCGCGGTCAATCTCGGCCGGGCTCGTCTCGGTCAATCCGAGGAAACCCTGGAGGATGGCGACGGCCTCATCCATGTCGGCAAGGACGGTCTCGATAGCCTTGGTCGCCTCGGCTAGTTGGGGAAACTTGCGTAGCTTGGGAAGGACCTTGGCGAGTAGTGAACGACCGTCTCGCGACCCTGAGGTTGCCCGCCCCGCACGAGCTTCCTCTTTGCCGAAATCCGGATAGGTTTGCCCATCGTAGTCAGAGCCCAGAGCCTCGAGGGCGTCGCCGATCGCTTCGGCAGTCTCTTGAGCTACCGAGAATGCCTCAATGAGTTGAAGAAGTTTGTCCTTTTCGCGATCGTCGTGAAGCTTGGCTGCTTCCAACTCGGAAACCTGAAATTTGGCGAAATCGAGTTCCCGCTCAAGCGACTGATCCCCGCTGGAGAGAGAGTTCAATTCCTCCTGCGCTGCGAGAATGTCGCGGCGCAGACGGGTGGCTTTGTCATGCGAAATTGTTGCGAAGGCATCCAGCGCGTCTCGTTGGGTCGCCGGCTTCAAAAGGGCGAGGCTTCCGTGCTGAGCATATAGGTCGATTCGCGATCCTGCTCCTTCGGCCAAATGTGAGAGAGTCGCCATCTCACCGCCGAAGTAGGAACGGGATCGCCCGCCGACAGGCAAGGTGCGACTGCAAAGTATCTCGGCGCCCTCTTCATCAAAGCGGGCTTCTACCAAGGCCTCTTTCGCGCCTGGACGTACTATTGCCGGTTCGCCCCTTCCTCCCATCAGCAGCTTGAGCGCTTCGACAATTAGGGTCTTGCCCGCCCCTGTCTCGCCCGTGATCGCAGTCATGCCAGGTCCAAGGGTCAAAAAGATATCGTCGATTACTCCCAAGTTCCTGACGTGAAGCTCACTCAGCAACCTACGTTCACCTTCCGGAAAGTTGAAACTTAGTTTTCAGTATCGACTGGAAGTTCGTCGGTTCGAACACGACGAACTTTGCCGGGTATGGGCTTTGCTTACACACGACTTTGTCTCCCGGCTGGAGCTCGGCCTTCGTGAATCCGTCGACAACGAGTCGTGCGGGTCGCGGATCCAGCAACTCAACGACAATTTCGAACGTGGGATCCAATACCATCGACCGATCGAAGAGCATATGGGGAGATACGGGAGTCAACAACAACATCTGCAGATTCGGCGAAACCAAAGGTCCGCGAGCGGAAAGGTTGTAGGCGGTAGAGCCCGTCGCGGTGCTTACGATTAAGCCGTCTGCGGCGTAGGTTATGAACTGCGTTCCACCGAGCGAAACCGAAAGGCGCACGGTGTGGCCTGAGATAGCTTTCTCGACGACAGCTTCATTTAATGCGCATTGAGCGACTAGGGTTCTGGTGCCATCTGCCTTGGTTGTTGCGATCTCCAAGGTCATTCGTTCTTCGATGGAGAATTTACCGGACACGAATGAGCGGAGGCTTTCTTGAAGCTGAGAAGCTTCTAAATGAGCGAGATAGCCAAGGCGTCCAAGATTGACCCCCAACACCGGGACGCCCACTGGGGCTGCCGAATGGACTGCGCGAAGGATGGTTCCGTCCCCACCGAGGCATATCGCCAAGTCGATATTCTCCAGCGTTTCCAGCGAAAATGACTCGTTGGTCTCCGTAAAGGAATCGTGACCAATGTGCTGTAGAAACTCCGAAGTCTTGGAGGCCAGCTCCATTGAATCGGGCTTCGCGTCGTGGACGAAGATAGCGAACTTGGTCATAGTTCGCTCAGTCTTGGCCAATTTGATCGACTTGGCCGTCGGAGGAGAATTGGCTTGAAAGGCCTTCCGAAGCCTCGAAGGCTTGGAGGGAGGAATAGCGGGCAGCGTCGCTTGAGCCGCACAAAGCAAGGAGAAACTCACGATTCCCTTTCGTGCCCAACACTGGAGATCTCACGCAACCTATGATGCCCATGCCGTGTGAGACGAACTCTTCAGTGACTTCGATTACCGTCCTCTTCCAGATCTCGGGAGAGCGAATTACGCCCTTGGTGCGGGAAGACTCCTTTCGAGTCGCCTCGAACTGAGGCTTCACCAACAGGACCGCTTGTCCGTCGGGTGACAGGAGTTCTCCGGATAGCTTTGATGCCAGCTTCTTGAGTGAGAGAAATGATACGTCAGCTGTGGCGAATCGAAATTGTTCTCCACCGAGATCGCTCAAAGACGCCATACGTATGTTGACCCGCTCTTTGCAGATAACCCTGGGATCGCTCTTCACGGATTCGTCCATCAAGCCATAGCCTACGTCGATCGCTGTCACCTGTGATGCACCACGAGAAAGCAGGCAGCTCGTGAATCCACCAGTAGAGGCGCCGATATCGAGGCAGCGCCTTCCCTCTATCGTCATCCCGAAATGGTCTAGTGCGAAATCGAGCTTCTGGCCCGCACGCGAAGCGAAGCGGCGACTTCTGTCCGTACTTGGTGTGACCGTAACCGACTCGCCGGATTCGACCAGTCGAGCTGGATTGGTCGCCAAACTTCCCGAGACAAGAACCCGTCCATTTGCAACCAGCATTTCGGCGTCGTGTAAGTCGAGGGCAAGCTTTCTTCGAGTGAGTTCGGAAATCAGCTTCCTTCGCAACGCCAGGTACTCTACTGGGTCTTATTAGCCCGCAACCGCTTGCCAATTGAGACAATCACGATTGACGGGTCGTCAGGATCGATGACCGGGATCAGGATGGACGCTTGGCGACAGCCTTCTTGGCAACGGTCTTCTTCGCCGGAGACTTCTTGGCTGGTGCCTTCTTGGCGGTTGCCGTGGGCGTGATCGAGGCCTTCTTGGCAACGGTCTTCTTCGCCGGCGCCTTCTTGGCGGCTGTGCGCTTGGCAACAGACTTCTTGGCGACGGTACGAGTTGCTGTGGCCTTCTTAGCTGCAGTCTTCTTAGCTGCAGTCTTTTTCGCCGTAGGTTTTGCCGCAGTCCCGCGAGCCTGCATTCCAGCTTCACGTGCCCTAGAAATTAAGTCGCCGCCACTCAGACGGTTAAGGAGTTTGGGGAGGTCATCTCTGGAGACAAGTTTCAATTGCGAAACTTGCTTGGTGACTTCCTGCCGAACGAAATCGAGGATTTCCTCAGTGCTCTTGCGGCTCTTCTCGGTCAACTCGTCGACCCACTTTTGAGCCTGGTCTCGTTGCATCTCGCCATTCTTGACCAAGTCTTTCACCAATGCTTCGGCTTTCGTCCTGCTGATCTTGCCGATCGACAGGCCTGCGTCCATGTAGCGCTTCCAGATGTCATTCTGAGCCATGCCAAGAGGCTACTCCTAGCAAGCGGTCGTTTGCCATAGTTTGCGGACAAGAAGTTTTAATCGGACCCAACAGGTCGAGAGCAGCTCGCAGGTATTCGGGTTCATGCTCGAAAGTACTCAAGTCTCCGCCACGACCAAATCAAAGAGTGACGCTGCTACTAGGTCGGGCTTTGGGTCTCTTGGGTGGAGGTCGCCGAAGGAGGAAGTCACCCCGCTTAGGACCAAGCCGAACCTCGCTCCGATCTTTCTCGCCAACATACCGTCGGTTGAAGGTCGGTCTCCGATTACCGTGTCATCACCGCTTAGCCGAGGCGACAAGAGCGTAACGATTGGGTCATGCGGTTTGCCCGCGAAGACGGGCTCCGAACCGGACATGACGGAGACCGCAGAAATTATTGCTCCTGACCCTGGCAGGTGGAGACCGGGAGTTGGATAGCTTGCATCGTCGTTGGTTCCTATCAAGAGCGCGCCATCTTTTACCGAAGACGCAGCGACAGCGACGCTTGCTACGCCGTAATAGCTGTGCCATCCAACTATCACGTAGCGGACCTTGGTTCTGCGCGGGTCATCAAGATAGCCGTCGGGATGGTCGGTGAATTGATGAGCGCCGATAACCTCGACTCGCTTATTCGAGAGTGCTTCGATAAGCCCTTCTCCACCTGCAACCAAAGCCGTTTCCCCGGCCGGCACAATTGTGGCGGCCGCTTGGGCTGATGTGACGATTTCGGTATGGCTGGCGGCGATTCCGATCTTCGAGAGTTTTTTCACGTATTCGGCGACCGTTGGTACAGAGTTGTTGGTGGTGAAAAGCACCGAGTGCCCAGCCTTCCGGAGCCTGCCGACTGCTTCGGCAGCACCCGGTATCGGGGCGTCGCCCAGCCAAATGACGCCGTCCAAGTCCAATACCCATGTCATATTCGTGCTGGTTCTCCAGTAACCATTGTGGCGCTCGGCAACGCGCGGCCTGGGCGCTTACCCCACAATGTGTGGTATGCAAAGACTATGCCGAGTTTCATTCCCTTCAAAGGACTCCTTTACGACACGACCGTCGTCTCGATTGACGATGTAGCTGCTCCACCATACGACGTAGTCGATGATGCCGACCGGGCTCGGTTGGCGGCAAAGAGCCCATACAACTCGATTCTGGTTGAGCTTCCCGTGGATGAGCCCGGCGATGCAGGAGAGATGACCAAGTACGAAAGAGCCGCAAATCTGATCTCGGAATGGCGCTCCGAGGGGATTTTGAAAAGGGACTCTGAACCCGCGTTTTACCTCTACGAGATGGAGTTCACCGACGAGTCCGGAAATCGCCGCTCTACGACGGGGCTCCTCGGCGGGCTTGGGATTTCGGGAGCGCAAGAGGGGGAGATTCTGCCGCACGAAGAAACCATGCCCAAGCCAAAGGGAGACAGGCTTTACCTTTTGCGAGCCACGGGCTGCAATATCTCCCCAATCTGGGGACTCTCTCTTTCCGGCGGTCTAACCGAGGCGATAGCCGACTCCCCTAAGAGTGGGCAAGTGATTTCGTCCACTGACGAAGATGGAGTGGTGCATAGGCTCTCGAGAATCAGCGACCAGGGGTCCATCGAGAGGATCGAGAAGATTGTCGGCGCAACTCCTGTGGTTATTGCTGACGGGCATCACAGGTTCGAGACGTCGCTTGCATACCGTAAAGAGGTGCGGGATTCCAACGGCAATTCCTCGGGAGGTCACGATTTCGTGCTCGCTTTCGTTGTGGAGCATGCAGAGGACCAACTGCTCGTCCGAACCATTCATCGACTTATTTCCGGAAAGAGTGCGGATGAGATCAGAGAAGCGCTGGCGGGCTTTTTTGTTCTGACTCCGAGCCCGGTCGCGGCTGCAAGCTTGAGTCCCGAAACGCTAGCTGAGCTGGGAGCGATGGCGTTGGTAACTCAGGAGGGTTGCTGGCTGCTCGGGGATTGGATTGGCCCTGACCCAGGCGAGGTCGCAAAGCAGGACTCTCCGGGCGGAGGAGTGCTGTGGGAGCTTGACTCGGTGAGGTTGGCCAAGGCGCTTTCGAACCTGGAGGGTATCGATACAACATACGAGCCGCGATTCCGCAACGTCCTCATGGCGGTCTCGGAGGGCAATTCGGAAGCAGCGGTGTTGATTCGGCCATCTACGGTCGAGCAAATCTCCCGGGCAGCACACGCAAGACTCCGCATGGCTCCGAAGACGACATATTTCCATCCGAAGCCACGAACCGGGATGGTGATAAGGCCGGTTGAAGACTAAGGCCGGGTTCTGGTCTTACGCGGCTTTGTTCTCTAGAGCCAATCCGAATCGGCTGAGGTTAGAAGGACTTCGGCAATAGCCCGACAGCGTCACCGGCACGTCGGACGGTGGCTTCTGCGATCTCGCTTGCCTTCTGCGCTCCATTGGCCAGAAGGCGGGAGACCTCTGAGGTATCGGCGGAGAGTTGTCGGTAGCGCTCTTGGATTGGGCGGACCATCTCGATGATCGCCTCCGCGGCCGAATGCTTCAATGAGCCGTAATTCACGAGTCCTTTAGCGGCATCGTCGGGTGTCTTGTCCGTCGCCGCTGCCAAAAGGGTCAAAAGGTTGGAAACTCCGGGTTTGGATTCAGGGTCGAAGCGTACTTCAGGCTCGGCATCGGTCACTGCCCGCTTGATCTTTTTCTCAATTGTTGCAGGGTCGTCGAGAAGGTAGATGAGCCCCTGCTCGCTTTTGGAGCTTTTTGACATCTTGGATGTTGGGTCCTGGAGATCCATAATCCTGGCTCCGACCTTTGGGATATCAGGTTGTGGGACTTTGAACGTGTCGCCATACCTGCCGTTGAAGCGAATTGCGATGTTGCGGGCCAGCTCAAGGTGCTGTTTTTGGTCGTGGCCGACGGGAACGGAATCGGTGTCGTACGCGAGAATGTCAGCAGCCATCAAGACCGGGTACGTGAATAGTCCAGCACTTACGGACTCCCGACCCTTCCCCTTGTCCTTGAATTGCGTCATCCGGGAAAGCTCGCCGAAAGACGCAGTACATTCCAAAAGCCAAGTCAGGGCAGTGTGCTGCAAAACGTGACTCTGCACGAAAAGGGTGCAAGCGGAAGGATCCAACCCGACGGCCAGGAACATTGTCGCCATCTCCAGGGTTGTCCTGGCAAGCTGAGCGGGGTCGTGATCGACCGTGAGCGCGTGTAAGTCAACTATACAGAAGAAGGCATCGGTGTCGTGCTGGTCCGACACCCAGTTCCGGAAGGCGCCAAAATAATTGCCCAAATGGACCCCGCCAGTAGGTTGTATCCCGGAAAGTACCCTTTTCATCGACCGCAATGATATGCGAGTTCGCCATCACCGGGTACCAACCCGGTATCCTAGGTCGGGTGGGCTTTGAGGTTTCGACGCCGGTTTTCGAGGGGCCGTTCGATCTGCTCTTGAATTTGATCACTTCGGAGAAGGTGGATGTCTATCAGATATCCCTCTCTGGGATAGTCGATCGGTTCGTTGAAGAGATGGAGAAACTTTCCAGTGAAATTGACCTGGAAACTTCCACTCAGTTTGCACTGATCGCCTCGATTCTCATCCAACTTAAGTGCAGGCGTCTGCTTCCTGACCCTACGGATATCGACCTTGAAGAGGAGATTGCGCTGTTGGAGGAGCGCGACTTGCTTCTGTCTAAGCTATTGGAGGCGAGCACCTTCAAGGACGTTGCAGCGTTGTTCAGGTTCAAGACCGAGTCCGCTGCGCTCTCGTTGCCGAGAATGTCGGGAATGGAGGACGAGTTTGCCGATATTGCCCCGGACCCAATAGCCGGCCTGAAGCCTGAGCAGTTGGCGAAGGCACTAGCGCGGTGCTTGTCCCCTAAGCCGGAGCCCGAGCTGAAGCTGGACCACGTAACCGCTGTGAAGGTGAGCGTGGCCGAGACTGTGAAGCGGATCGCTACCGCCCTTTCGGAGCTTGGAAGCGCAAGCTTCAGGGACCTTACCGCCGAGATGAGCGAACCGATAGAAATAGTGGCTGCTTTCCTGGCGATTTTGGAGCTCTATAAGGAGAATTTCGTCGATTTGGAACAGCAGCTCAGGTTCGGTCCGCTCTTCGTGTCGTGGATATACGATCTGGGCGTCGGTGCACCCGCGGAAAGAGTCCTTACCGGAGTCGCCGAAGAGTACGACGGCTGAGGCCGGGTTAGCAATGGCAAGCTATGGGTCTAGTCAGGAATGCAAATTGAGTGAGATAGCTGAACTTAAAAGGGCGATCGAAGCAATCCTCATGGTTGCCATCGAGCCGATACCTCCTGGGCTCATAGCCGAGCTGGCAGAAGTCAGTACTGAGGCCGTCGAAGATGCTTGCGGCGAGTTGGCCCGAGAGTACGACAGTATGGCGAGGGGTTTCCTGCTCTGCAAGGTGGCTGGGGGCTATAGGTTCCAGAGTCGTCCCGAAATGGCCGAGTATGTGGAGAAATTCGCATTAAACGGACAATCGGCTCGATTGTCGTCGGCTGCACTTGAGACCCTTGCGATCATCGCCTACAAGCAGCCGATCTCGAAGGCACAAATCTCGTCGGTTAGAGGTGTAAATGTCGAGGCAACGGTCACGATGCTTGCGCAGAAGGGCTACGTAGCCGAGGTTGCCAGAGACGACGGTCCGGGGCGTGCTGTCCTTTATGGGACAACTGACGTTTTCTTGGAGAAGCTCGGATTGGCATCCGTTGCGGACCTGCCCCCACTATCCGAATTCATGCCGGGACCGGAAACAGTCGAAAAGCTTGAGATCGGGCTGCGGCCGGCGGGTGATCCCTTATAGAGGTGCATGATTGGCCCTCTTTTGGAGGGGAGTCTCCGGACGGAGAGCGCCTACAGAAGGTCTTGGCTCGGCTCGGCTTCGGCTCCCGCAGGGCATGTGAAGAGATGATCGAAGCTGGAAGAGTTGTCGTAAACGGTTCGGTTGCGAGGCTTGGGCAGAGGGTTCACGTTTTGGAGGACAAGGTCCAGGTTGACGGCGTTGAAACGTCGACGGAACCCGGTCTTGTCTATTACCTGGTGAACAAGCCCGCCGGAGTCGTATGCACCTCAAAGGACACTCACGGAAGACCGGTCATCGTCGATCTAGTGCCGCCCGAACCTAGGGTCTTTAGCGTTGGAAGGCTGGATGAGGCTACGGAAGGGCTCATCATCGTGACCAATGACGGAGCGTTCGCTAACCTTCTTGCTCATCCTTCCTACGGGGTCGAAAAGGAGTACGTCGCCCAGGTATCGGGCGAGATCACCCCGCTAGCCCTCAAGACATTGCGAGACGGTGTCCTACTCGAAGACGGTATTACCAAGCCCGCAAAGGTTGCGCGGGTAGGCAGTTCAGGACTGAAGATCGTCATTCACGAAGGCCGTAATCGCCAGGTGCGCAGGATGTGTGACGCTGTTGGCCTCACGGTCAAGAGGCTGGCCAGGACCAGGGTTGGTCAGCTCTCCGACCGGACAATCAAACCGGGGAAATACCGAGAGATGACGTTTGCGGAGGTGCGTTCGTTGGCCGAATTGGCAAAGAAGGGCACCACCACTCAGCTCCACGATACGACGGAGTCCCGCCAGGAACGTAGGAGCCGCCGCTCAGGCTAGGATTTGTGGCCGCATGCTGATTCTTGCGAAGGGAAAATGAGCAAACTGACCTGGGCGATTAGGGGAGCTACGACCGTTGAGCGAGACACCCAAGAGCAGGTGTCTGAAAGGTCTGTCGAGCTTGTACGCGAGATGTTGAACAGGAATGCCATCGACGAAGCCGACGTTGTCAGCGTTCTCTTTACGGCGACCGAGGATATCTGCTCGGCGTTTCCGGCGACACCTGTTAGGTTGGCGACTCTGTCCGAGACGCCACTTATCTGCGCGAGGGAGATACCCGTACCAGGATCCCTTCCCCTGTGTATCAGAGTGCTTTTGCATGTGAACACAGATAAGCGCAAGGACCAGATGGTGCACATATACCTTCATGCGGCTACCAAGCTCCGAGGCTCTGACGATTAGTGCCTGGAAACTTAAGCGGCGAGCAGCCGTACGGAAATGCTCCCCGAGCGCTTGTCGTCGGTACTGGGTTGATCGGATCGTCGATAGGAAAGGCCCTTAGGAACGAGGGCTGGAATGTCAGTGGCATGGACACGGACCCGCAACAGCTTGAGGTCGCCATGCAAAACGGCGCAGTGGGCTCAGAAGGATGGGCGCCGGGGCCTGACCTAGCGGTTGTTGCGGTACCGCCTGACGCGGTCGTCGAGACCGCAGCCTTTTGCCTTGGCGAAGTAAATGCAAAGTTGGTCACAGACGTGGCAAGCGTGAAGAGCCGGATAGTGGCGTCCGTCAACGACCCGAGATTCATAGGCGGTCACCCGATGGCTGGTTCGGAGCAACTCGGAGCGGGCGGAGCCGATGGCGCCATGTTCGTAAAGCGGACCTGGGTGCTTACGCCAGGACCACACTCCGACCCGGAGGCTTACGCGAAGTTACACGGGATCCTGACTGCAATTGGGGCTCACGTCGTCGGGATGGATGCGCTTGAGCACGACAAGCTCGTTGCCATGGTCTCACACGTGCCGCACCTGAGCGCAGCGGCGCTAATGAACATCGCTACCAACGAGGCGACCGACCAGGATCTGTTGATGAAGCTTGCCGCAGGCGGCTTCAGGGATATGACCAGGATCGCATCCGGAAGTCCCGATATTTGGCCGCAGATATGTTCGGCAAACTCGGAGGCGATTTCGGAGTCGTTAGGTCAATTGATTCACGCACTTGAGCGGCTTCAGGCGATGGTTGGGAACAGAGACGGCGAAGGAATATTGCGATACCTGGAGAACGCACAGTCATCCAGGCGCAATTTTCCTCCAGACCTGTTGCGCCCCGAGGACTTGTGCGAAGTTAGGGCGACAATCTACGACCGCCCTGGGGAGATCGCATCGGTGGCGGCCCTCGCCGGTGGACTTGGCGTAAATATCGCCGACATTGAAATCGCGCATTCCATTGAGGGCGAGGCCGGAATCGTGGTAATGCTGGTCGACACTCCTTCAGCCGAAAGGTTCGCGTCGGCGCTTAGGGGACAGGGTAGGCAGGCTACAGTACAGACGATCTAACCCCTTGGGAGCCGATGAGGCGTTTGGCATCGCCGGGTGGTCTGGGAGTCCGACTGCAAGTAGATGGGCATGACCAGCAGTAACGAAATGCTTGAAAGAGCGAATAGATGAACAGATTCGAATATTTCAAACAGAAGTTGTCGAACCCTGACACGGGGCAGTCATCCATTACAACCGGGGACAAGGTCGAAGGTGAAGATACCGGGCTGCTCAAGGTCAACCCGTCGTCAGGCTTGCGGGGTACAGTCACGCCCCCGGGAGACAAGTCGATCTCACACAGGTCATTGATGCTCGCCTGTTTAGCGGATGGCCCCTGCGAGATCGACGGGATCTCGACTGGTGATGACGTCATTCGTACCGCCATGGCGATGGTGGCTATGGGTGCTTTGATTAGTTCCCCTACCGGTTCGGAGCGAGTCGTGGTTCATGGGACCGGGGGAGAGTTGAGTGAGCCTACCAAACCACTTGATTTGGGCAACTCGGGGACTGGGTTCAGGCTGATGTTGGGGCTGGTCGCGGGGCGGGAAGGGCTTTTTGTATTGACGGGCGACCGATCTCTTTCCTCTCGACCGATGGACAGAGTGATTCGACCCTTGTCGGATATGGGCGCGGTCGTCGATGGTAGAGCCGGTGGCAAGTTGGCGCCGGTGGTAATCAGGGGCTCAAGGTTGAAGGGTATCGACTACACGGTGCCCGTTCCGTCGGCACAGGTGAAGTCCGCGATTCTTCTAGCGGGACTTAATGCCTCGGGCCCGACCACAATTCGGGAGGCACACAAGACCCGCCCGCATACAGAGGAGCTCCTGAAGCTATGTGGCGTATCGGTCGAGTCTGCTGATTTCGGAAATGGGGGTGGCTCGTCTGTAACTGTTTTCCCAGGCAAGGTTTCTCCATTTTCCACCAGGGTTCCCGGCGATCCCTCGCAAGCGGCGTTTTGGGTGGTTGCGGGCCTGATTGTCCCTGGTAGTGACTTGTTGGTGGAGTCCGTATACCTGGGCCCTGAAAGGTCCGGCTTCGTCTCAGTGTTGAAGCGAATGGGAGCGGACATCACGGTTGAAGGGAAGAGTGGCGAGACCGCAGACTTGCGCGTACGAACTTCGAGCTTGACTGCCACTACGGTTGACGCCGAAGAGATCCCCAGCCTGGACGAGGTGCCGATACTCGCGGTTGCCGCCGCATTTGCAAAAGGTATCAGCACATTTAAAGGGCTGGCGGAGCTGAGGGTAAAAGAGAGCGATCGCCTCGCGACGGTGGCGTCTGAGCTAACGGCGTTGGGTGCCAATGTCGAAGTTATAGGAGACGATATGCGTGTAACCGGTGGTCGCATTACCGGAGGTCACTGCCGATCGCACGGGGACCACCGGATTGCTATGGCCTGCGCGATCGCCGGGCTTGCCGGCAATGATGTTACCTCGATCCACGGCTGGGATGCGGTTGCCACTTCTTACCCCGAGTTTGTTTCTCATCTCGCAGCCATAGGGGCTTCGTTCCAGTACGAGGAACTTTCGAGCGTGGACGATGGACCGGGAATAAGTCCAAGTAAAGTCGCTTCCAGACCAAGCCCGAATACAGCCGCTTCGGATGCCCGGCACAGCGTTCTAGCGATTGACGGACCTTCCGGCTCCGGCAAGTCCACCATTGCCCGAGAAGTAGCGAAGATGCTGGGGATGGCTTACCTGGATACAGGGGCGATGTATCGAGCAGTTGGTTGTCTCGCGTTGCGACGAGAGGTGAAGATCGAGGACCAGGACGCATTGGAGGGCCTTGTGCGGGGGCTTACGGTAAAGGTCGAAGGGTCGGGTCCCGGTCAGTTGGTGACGGTCGACTCAGAGGATGTAAGCGATGAAATCCGTACTGAGGAGACCACCTCTGCTGCATCGAAAGTTGCTGCACACCCGGCTGTGAGGAAAAGGATGGTCGAGTTGCAGAGGATTTGGGCTGACGATCACGGAGGGGGAGTAGTCGAGGGTCGCGACATCGGCTCAGTGGTGTTTCCAGAGGCCCGCCTGAAGGTCTACCTAACGGCAGACGCGCAAGTGCGGGCTGCGAGAAGGGCGGAAGAAGAAGGAGCTGGACCGGGTGCCTCTCCGCTGGGAGCAATGCTGGAGCGCGACGAGAGGGACCGGACCAGAACCGACTCACCCCTTACTGAATCCGAGGATTCTGTAAAGATAGACACGTCGTCGATGGGGATCGCGGAAGTTACGAAAGTAATTGTCGAGCTATGGAACAAGAGAACCCCTTGACAAGCGAGCATGGAGTCCCGCCTTCGCTACCCACCAAGACGGACCGAGTTATCTATTGGCTCGGCAGAACGTTGATCGGTGGCCTGACTTTTATTTTTACTCGGATGGAGATTCGAGGACGGGAGAACATCCCTGAATCGGGAGTTTTCGTGGTTGCTCCTACTCATCGGTCGAACATCGACACACCGATCGTTGGGATGATCACGAAAAGGCGCCTACGCTTTCTGGCCAAAGACTCGCTATGGGATTTCAAGCCATTGGGTAAGGCCGTCAGCGCTTTGGGAGGGATACCCGTTCACAGGGGGTCGGCTGACAGGCGCGCATTGCGTACCTGTATTGAGATTCTTGGCTCCGGCGAGCCGTTGGTCCTGTTTCCGGAAGGAACGAGAAGGTCAGGGCCGGTTGTCGAAGACATTTTCGACGGCGCTGCCTATATCGCCACCAAGGCGGGTGCCCCGATCGTTCCAGTGGCCATCGCAGGTTCCGAAGAAGTCATGCCGGTTGGCAAGAAGCTTCCACGTCCTTCGAAAGTGGTGGTGATAATAGGCAAACCGCTAATCCCGGTTCCGGGGGCCGAGCTGAAGGAGTCGGGCGGAATTCGACAAGCCGCAAGGAACCTGACCGGCGATCTTGAGCTCGCGATGCAACGTCTTCTCGATGAAGCGAACGCCTTTTTGGCGACAGGTGGTCGGCATTCTTAGTCGGCGCCATGCGCTACGGGTAGGCTCCAAGGCCCTGATCGCAGGGGGAATTGCGGCGGCTGGTGGTCAGCCGTTGGGATTCGTCAATAGGGCATGGTCAACGGCTTCGGGGTCCGATACCCCCCAGTTCAGGCCGGGGTCGCTCGCGAACCCGTCGCTTCCGGAGGGCGAGGATACGATCCCCGAGATCGAACACGTCATCGTGTTGATGATGGAAAATCATTCGTTCGACAATTATTTCGGGATGTTGCGACGAGGGGATGGGTTCAAGCTTTCCGAGGCCGGATCACCTGTGAATTACAACCCAGGTCCCGGAGGGGAGTATGTAACCAGCTTTCACCTCCCTTCCACTTGCCAAGAGAACGCAAGACCGTCCCAGAGTTGGGTCGACTCGCACGTCCAGTTTGACGGCGGATTGATGGATGGATTTGTTGGATCTGCAAGCGGGCCGGTTGCGATGGGCTATTGGGACGGATCGGACTTGCCGTTTTATTACAGCTTGGGAAAGACGTTCCCCCTTTGCGACAGGTATTTCTCGTCCGTACTGGGACCCACCTACCCAAACCGGCGATTTCTCGTCTCGGGTACGGCCTTTGGCTTGATCGACGATCGTTTTCCTTCATCCAGCGACCCAATACCCCCGGCCGGTACTATCTTCTCGCTTTTGAGTCAGTTCGGGATCACTTGGAAGAACTACTACTCGACACTTCCTACTGCTGCCTTATATCTGAAAGAGTTCTCTTCGAGTCCCTCAATCAAGGCGGCCACGGTGAAAGTAAGTCAGTACTTTGACGACGCACGCCGAGGTACCCTCCCTTCGGTTTCCTTCGTAGACCCTGATTTCTTCACCGGATCCGAAGAGGATCCGCAGGACATCAAGAAGGGCGAGGCGTTCGCGTCTGAAGTGATAAGAGCGGCTATGGAGGGTCCAAAGTGGCCGAAAACGCTTCTCGTTTGGTGCTATGACGAGCACGGCGGTTACTTCGATCACGTACCACCTCCGAGTGTGGTACCTCCGGATTTCCTGCCGCCCAGCGTTCCCTTGGGAGTCAGCCCATACGACGGGTACACGCGTTGCGGGATGAGAGTTCCATGCGTAATCGTGAGTCCGTTCGCTAAGCGCAATTATGTGTCCCACATAGTCCACGACCACACATCCATCCTGAAGTTGATCGAGACTAAGTGGAACCTGCCCTCACTTACCTTTAGGGACGCGAATGCGTCGAACCTTCTTGACTCGCTTGATTTCACTCAGCCAGGACAATTCCTAGATCCGCCGCTCTTGGATTGGGCCCCAAGTTATGTCGCATCCTGTGCGCCCGGCCACCCCGTTGGCTCAATCCCACCGGATGGTGCGGTAACGAATGGGACGCCTCCGCGGGGAGGAACTATCAAAGGCGGCACGCAATGGCCAAGTGGCGCGAAGATGCCCGCCTCAATTCCCGTAGTCTCCCCGTCCACCAAACCCGGTCTCAGTTCCACGAAGCTGGGAGCCGACCGAGCTCCCTTCCTAATTGCCGGAATTGTTGCCGCTGCCGCCTCAGTTGGGTCGCTGGGAGCAGTTCTTCTACGCCGTAGGTCGGTCGGCCTACCGACCGTTGGGGCCGATCAGGAGGTATCTGGTGCGGATATGTCAAATGTTCCGGTAACGCCCGCAAAAGAGTCTGTCGAAACCGAGTCTGTCGACGACGATCCGAATCTAGCTCCTTAGCGTGGGTTGACTCTCGCAGTTGATTCGCGGACGAAACTCGGAGAATTCGCCGGCGTGCTCGACACTCAGGGCGTAGTGCTTAGCTTTTTCAGAACGTCGCTAGCCGAAATGAACCGGTCTTCCTCCACTGTAGAATCTGCCGCCGCGGGTGCCCCGAGGCCGAATGACAGAGCGGCGGACATGGAGCGTTCCAGGTCACGCAGCTGCCTTGGCGGAGGAAAGTACTCGTCTTCTTCAGTTACGTGAACGTTCTCAGTCCCATGTATTGGAGCTAGGTGGTCGATTACTGACTGAACGAGTTCCTCTGAAGCCGACGCACCGGCAGTAACTCCGATCACGCCGCTCAGGTCGTCGGGGAGCTCGTCGGCGCGGTTCACTCTGTAAACCCTGGGACAGCCCGAGGCTTTGGCAACTTTGGTCAGGGCGACGGTGTTGGAGGAGTTTGCGGAACCGATCACGATAACAGCATCAGCCTTCCCCGCAATCGCTCTGAGTGCCGCCTGTCTGTTCGTAGTGGCGAAGCAAAGATCTCCGCGAGTTGGCATCCAGAGTTCTCCGAAGCGCTCCTTTACGCGGTCGACCACCCCGGCCCATTCGTCGTGGCTGAGTGTGGTCTGAGCCAAGAGCGCAAGGGGACCGTCCACTCCTTGGAGGGCGTCCACATCCTCTTCGGTTTCGACTAAAAGGGCAGCGTCGGGGGCCACCGCCATCGTCCCTATCGCCTCCTCGTGTCCCTTGTGCCCGACGTAAATGACCCGGTAGCCCTTGCTGGCCCTGGTCTTCATTTCGTGGTGGACCTTGGTGACGAGAGGGCATACTGAATTCACTACGACGCCGCCTCGACGCCTGGCCTCTTCAACCACTTCCGGCGCGGAACCATGGGCCGAGAGCATCACCGGGGCACCTTCCGGGACTTCCTCAATGTCGTCCACGAATATCACCCCTACCCGCCGGAATCGATCCACCACATCTTGGTTGTGCACGATTTCGTGGTAGCAATAGACGGGAGGATCGAACACTCTGACCATCCAGGCCAGGGCCTTGATGGCCATTTCGACGCCCGCGCAAAATCCTCTGGGTTGGGCGAGTAGTACACGCTCTACTGGCATAGTTAATAAGGCTACTCCGGCGCCAGACTTTATTCTTGAGAAATGATGACTTCGCAACCGACTTCCCCTGCCAAGAACAAAACACCCTTAGTGGCAGTGGTCGGGCGCCCGAATGTCGGGAAGTCGTCCCTGTGCAACCGCATCCTCGGCAAGAGGGAAGCGGTTACCGACTCTTTCGCTGGGGTAACTCGCGATCGTAAAACGTTCGACGCCGAGTGGTCCGGTCTCAAGTTTTCGCTGATGGATACCGGCGGATGGATGGAGTTCGGCGACGAGTTGGCCTCGAAGGTGAGTGACCAGGCGCTGAAGGCTGCCAGGGATGCTGACGTAATTCTCCTGGTTATCGATGCCCAGGTGGGGGTCACGACCGAGGATGAGCGCGTTACGAACCTACTCAGGCGATCAGGTGCTCCGATAATCGTGGTTGCGAACAAGGTCGATTCGGAGAGGCAGGAGGCGGACGCCTGGTCGGCGTCGAGCCTCGGGGTTGGCGACATGTTCATGGTCAGTGCAGTACATGGACGGGGAAGTGGTGACCTTCTGGACGCCGTAGTCAACAAGTTGCGCGAGCGTGGGTACTCGCCTGAAGAACCTCCCGAGCTGCGGGACTTCGCTGAAGTACCCGAAGAGGCCGAATTCAGGTGCCCGGCTGTGGCAATCGTGGGCAGGCCCAATGTCGGCAAGTCGACGCTTTTCAACCGTATGGTGGGGGACGAGCGCTCCATTACCCACGACGAAGCCGGTACTACGAGGGATTCGGTCGACACCATCGTCGAGACCGAACATGGGTCGATTCGCTTTGTCGACACGGCTGGACTTAGGCGGAGGTCCCGCATTGACGAGGGGGTCGAGTACTACTCTTTGGTCAGGGCCCTGGCTGCGATCGACAGGTCGGAAATCGCTGTAGTCGTGATTGATGGTAATGCCGGCGTAACGCATCAGGACCAGCGCCTCGCTGAGAGAGTGGACGCGGCCGGAAGCCCGGTCGTCATCGTTATTAACAAGTGGGAGCTGTTAAGTGCGGACAGGCGCCAGGAAGTCTTGAGGGACGTGGAGGACCGGTTGAGCTTCTTGGGCTATGCGCCAATCCTGAAGATAAGCGCGCTCACCGGATTGGGAGTCCACAAGCTGTTGCCCGCCATTCGCCAGGCCACCGAGGCATACGGGCGGAGGATACCGACATCGGAGCTGAACAAGGTGATCAACCAAGCTCAGTTGGAGCACCCCGCTCCGAGTGGGGCCAGGGTCCTTTACGCGACGCAAGGTGCCATCGAGCCGCCGACCTTTACGTTCTTTTCTAATCGGGTGCTGCCGCGCACCTATCTGCGCTATCTGGAACGAAAGATCCGTGAAAGCTTCGGGTTCGGTCCCACTCCTTTGAAGATCCGGGCGAGGCAGCGTGCTCGCTAGCAGCTTCCCGATCCACTACGGGGTCTTGTTTGCCGTTGCACTTTCCGCCTATGTAGCGGTCTACATCTGGGGCCGCTCCGCCCGGAGGCTTGGCAGGTCTCATGGCCGGATGAAGAGGGACTTGGAGAGCGGGAGAGTGAGCGAAGAAGCTGTCGCTTTGTCGAGGGCGTCCTATTTGAAGGATCTTCACGTTACCGGCTTGTATTTCGTGATCGGCACTGGGGCACTCATGGCGTCACTCGTCCCAAAAAGAATCGCCGAGTGGGCCTCACTCGTAATCGCCATCCCAGTCGGGGTTTCATTGTTCCAACGCAAGGAGCTGATTGCCGCGGACAGGCTTGCCGAGGAGAGGGCGTCGATAGAGCGTAGGGCCGAGGAGGTCCTAGCTCAGCAGGAGCTTGCGCCCATGAAGTGGTCGCAGCGTCTTGCACCGGACGAGCTTCCCGAGATCGAAGGTTTCGAGATCGGCCATGTATACCAGCCGGGCGCTGGTGCAATGGCGGGCGACTTCTATGACATCTTCCCCGTCGCACAAGGGCGGCTTGTGGCGGCCATTGGTGACGTTACCGGGCATGGCGTTGAGCCGTCGATCACCGCTTTCCAGGTGAAAAACCTGCTCCGGGTGTTTCTCCATCAATACCGGGACCCGGCTCAGGCGATGGAGGAGCTGAATGCCGTCGTGAGTGCCCAGGGGAAAGCCCAGGGACGTTACGAAGAGATGGTGTCAGTCTGCGTGGTTGTCTTCGACCAGGCGGCAGGTGCCTTGCGCTTTGCCTCTGCAGGCCACCCTCCGGCTTGGCTTTACCATGCTGGTGAAGTACGGCCTCTTAGGTCCACCGGCCCGCTCCTGGCTCTGGACCAGAAGGCCAGCTACTTTTCCAGGGAAATCCCTATGGAGTCCGGGGATGTGCTCTTGCTCTATACAGATGGGATTGCGGAGGCACGATCGGGCGAACAGCTCTTCGGTGAAGATAGGGTTGCTCAGGTGTTGAGGCGGGATCCCTATCAAGACGTAAGCGGGATGTGTGCCAACTTGTTGACGGCGGCCAGGGAGTTCGCTGCCGAGCCTCTCGGTGACGATGTTGCACTCTTGGCTGTGAGGTGTTCGTAAGCGTTGAGGTTCTTGTAGTTGCCCTGGTGTGAGAGCTGTTCGAAGCTCCAAGAGGACTCTGACCTAGGGTCGGGCGGCGAGTGCCCGGAGTGCGGGGAAGTGATCGGCCAGCGGCGTAAGGTCCCCTGGCACTTTCAGGCGATGATCGGCGTTACGGCCATCTATCTGGTCTACAGGCTCGTCCAGGGGATCTTGTGGATTTCTCATCACCTCTGAGCTAGGGACCGATCTCCCAAACCCGGGGCCTATCAGCGTT
>DAIDIS010000266.1 GCA_027451785.1 Acidimicrobiales bacterium | reverse complement strand
GTTCACTTTCATGGATCGGCCGAGAATCACCGAACTGGAGGAATTGACGGAAACCAAGCCAGAGGCCCGTGAAGCGCAGAAGGCCCTAGCGTTAGAAGTTGTCACTTTGGTTCACGGAGAAAAGGCTGCATCGGACGCAATATCTACCTCGTCGGCGCTCTTCAGTGGAGGCTTGGCGGAATTGGGGGAAACGCAATTGCTGGAAGCATTTGCCGACGCGCCGAGTTCATCGCTTTCGTACTCGCGGATCGATGAAGGGATCCTTCTCGTTGAACTTTTTACCGAGACAGGATTGGAGAAGTCCAAGGGAGCGGCAAGGCGCACTGTCGAGCAGGGCGGGGCATACGTAAACGACCGACGGGTCACCAATCCCGAGGAGAAGATTTCAAGGCAGGACTTGATCTCCGGCAAGTACCTGGTGCTGAGGAAGGGAAAGAGGAGCAACTTCCTGGTGAGCTTCAAGTGATCGACGACCGCTTGCGGCGGAGGGTTTTCTGGAAAATGCCCAGCGGGATCTACCTGATCGGATCGAGGGACGGTGCCGAACGCAACCTAATGACCGCCAACTGGGTGACCCAGGTCGCCTCTGAGCCAAAGACGATCGGTGTCGGGATCGAAAGGGATGCCGTTACTCACGGCCTTATCCAACGAAGTTCCAAGTTCTCAGTCTGTATCCTGTCGAGGGCCGATCGTGCCCTTGTCCGGTCCTTTGTAAAGCCTTGTGAGTTCGATCCAGAGTCGAATTCTCTAAGTGGCTATGCCGTTGTAGAGACGGAAGCGGGGCTGCCCGTATTGGCGAGTTCATTGGCATACTTCGACTGCGAGGTGTCAGGGACGCTGGAATACGAAAGTCATACCTTCTTCGCAGGTGAAGTGAGGGAAGTACGATTTCTTGCCGAGTCCGAGGAAGCTGAAGTCCTACGGATGGAAGACACCCGAATGCACTACGGGGGTTAATTGCTGGGTTATGACTTGGGCGGACTCAAGTCGATTGTCAGGCTCAACATTCCGTTGTCCAACTCCCATTTTGCGTCGCCGATGATTGCAAAGTCCATGTAGTCAAGCTTCGACTGCTCAATGAAGTTTCGCCGCTCGGGGCCTTCGACCGGAGGGATCCCGCGTTTTTTCACGGCCTCTGCGCGCTTTTTGAACCGCTCGATCATCGCATCACCATCGAACTCACCGTTCATATTGCCTAAGGCTAGCTCAAGGCCCGCTGGGGCTTGGACGATGCGCATTTGGAAACGGGGCTTGTGATGCCAAGCCTCTCTGGCCGAATGGCTACAATATATTTCCGAAGCAGGGGGTCGTAGCTACCCGTAACCAATTTTTGGGAGCCGCTAGTGAAGAAGGGACGCCATCGCCGTTTCGAGGAGGCGCGAAGCCTGAAGCAAGCTGCCCCGGTGCATGTAGAGCCGTGTGCGGAGTGTGGGGCAGATCCGGAGGATGAACACGCGTCGTGGTGCCTGGCAATGGAAGACGAAGAAGATGAAATTAGTCCCGGAACCGGTTCTTCCGGTCTGGCGGATTAGCCGAACTCTGCGCATGGGCGTGACGTAACGAAAGGATCGGCGAGGAACTCTAAGAAGGGAACCCGAAGATGCTCCAGGTCACTCCAGCCGGCGCAACCGGCGTAGAGGTTGCAGATCCAGGGTCTGAGAGCGAAATCGTTCCGCAGCTCGAAGCCGAGTGGATGACGCCGTATTCGGTCGCTCCTGACGATGTCTGTGATATCAGCCAGGTGTTCGTGCTCCCAGAGTTGGCACAAAGCTGAATGAAGGTGTAGCTACTGCCTCCACCGGAACCGGAGTTCACGCAAACTTCGTTGATGACAACTGCTCCGCAAGGACCACCCGAACCATCGGCAAAAGTTATTGCCGGCTCTTGTTGCGACATGACGGTTGAAGTAATTCCGGCATAGGTGCTGGCTGCCGAGAACACAACGTCGGCATCGGTCAACGCCGATTTCAAGTCCTCTTGAGTTTGGCGATCGTAAGCGAGGCTCTTACCGCCCAGGAAAGTCGGTGCTGCTATTGCCATGAGAATCCCCAGGATAAGAACCACCACCATCAGTTCGATTAGGGTGAAGCCGCTTTCGTCCCGGGCGTAGTTTGGGTCCGGGGAATTCTCCATCGCGGTACCGCCTTTTCCGGCAAGCTTGAATTTGTTGATGGTCGAGGAATAGGCCGTAACCGGTAGTTTCTCGGTGAAATTACAGGAATCCGGGCCTTTGGATTGTTGACTCACATCCATGGGCCCGGATTCGCCGCACTAGTTCAATACTGTCGGCTTACGGGAAGCCGTTGGTTTGCCAAGTGACTCCGGCCGGCAAGGTCGGGGTACCTGCACCACCGCCCGTTGTTGGGTCACCGATAGTTGCTCCGGAGCACTTTGTACTTACACCCTCTCCGTACCAAGAAGGGCCGGCGCTCGTTATAGTTGCGAACCAAGCGTTGTTCGTAGAAGCAACAGCACAGAGAATCGCATATGTGTAAGAAGCACCAGTTCCGGATCCAATGCAAACAGCATTGGTGGCAATGGCGCCGCAAGCACCGGTGTTCCCACCGACGAAGGTGATCGCAGGTTCATCTGCCGTTAGCGACGTTGAAGTTATACCTGCGAATGATTGGGCAGACGCATTGATTACGTCTACGTCCGTCAGGGCATTGCGAACGTTCTCTTGAGCCTGCCGATCCTGTGCGGATCCCTTTGCTCCGAGAAATGTCGGGATTGCAATTGCCATCAATATACCGATAATCAGCACCACCACCATAAGTTCTATGAGGGTGAAGCCGGACTCGACTCCATCGGCAAGTGCGGCACGGCGCTTGTCGCGAAGTCGTTCGAGCAACTTTCGCATATGACCTCCTAGGTCCTTGCATTTTCAATCAATACATGTGCGCATTCCGCACAGTACTGTTATCGGTATTCGACCAAACACCTTGAGCGGCCAGGAGGTAGGTATTTCCACTTACGCAAAGTGGCGGGTGTTCGCGTGGCCGATATGGTTGAGTGTCACTGGTTTAGGCATGGGTTTGTCCTATACCTTCTTTTGGCCACGCTTGATTCACGCCGGAACCCACTGGGCTCAGGCCTTGGATCTCTGGCTGGAGCTTAGGTATGCCCACCAGGTAGCTTGGGGGGCTTTTGGCTACGTGTACTCGGCTTCGAGCAGCTTGCCGGGGCATCCGTTGTCCTTCAGCTTCCCGCCCGGGATCTTCATTCTTTTGGCACCGGTCGCCATTGTCATTGATCATTTCAACCTGTCGCAGTCGAGCCCATTAGTGCTTAGTCAACCGACTGCGTGGCCATTGCTGTATGGCTATAGCTTGGTCATCTCATCCGTCGCAGTCTTCGGTCTCGACTACGTACTTAAGTACCTCGAGGTGAAGGATCGCAGGAGGTATATGGCCGGGCTTGTGGGGGCCGTGGTTCTTTGGCCGATTACGGCGATCTGGGGTCACCCCGAAGATTGCGTGTCCTTCGGTATCGCCTTGTTTGCCCTCGTTGAGGTGCTCAAGCATGATCATAAGCGGGCAGGTTGGCTCTTCGGATTGTCGCTATTGTTCCAGCCGCTCAGTGGGTTGATGGTTCTTGCTGCGGCCGGTTTCTTGGGATTAAGGGCGTTTTGGCGGATATCTTGGCGAGCGGTATCGATACCGATTGTCTCAGTCTCGATTCCATTGATCGTGGATTTCACCCACGCAAAGACGATTTTCTCTCAGGTGACTTATCCTGAGGCTGGATGGCCGACGCCTTGGTCTCAGGTGGTTCCGAAGCAATACGCCTCACCTATCTCCGCTCTAGTCGGAAAATATATCTGCGACCGAGGTGCTTTAGCCCGAAGTACGTGGGTGAAGGGATGCCATTTATATCGGCCTACGCATTCGGTTGACTCAGTCCTTGCCGGTCCGCCTCGATGGTTGGCGGCAATTGCCGCGGTAGCCATCGGCATGTACGCAATGGGTCATATCAGAAAATTGGCTAGTCGCGTTCCGACTGGACAATCAAAGGCCAGCACCGAGCAATTGATCGTCTGGGCATGTGGGAGCGCCCTTGTTGTCCGATGCTTGTTCGAGGCGGTTATGTTTCCCTACTACATAGAGCAAGGCCTGGCTCTATTCGCAATATTGATAGCGACCTTCGACTTAAAGCAGGCTCTGGTTACCGGAGTACTCATCCTTCTAACGTTTGGGCTCGTTTGGGTGCGGATGGATGAATGGTTGTGGTACCTAGCGCTGGTGTTGCTGATTGGCGCTTTGTCGACAGCGGGACTTCGGGGCACCAGGAGTAAAGCGTTGGAGCCAATCAGCTAGCTCAAGGGCATCTCTTATGGACGATTGTTATGTTTTCGCCGTATTGCCTGGTGGGGGATGAGTCGGCTCCTGCCTGCCTGGCTTGTCATGTACTCGCTCAACATTGAGTAAACATGTGAATTGGATAGCCCTATAAGCTCATTCTTCAAGGTCTCGTATACGGGCACCTTATTTCCGCCAAATGCCTCTGGAGACTCCGTGCACCACCATCCGAAGTCCTCGCCGCCTTCACCCCAGTGCCGCCTATCCCACTGCGTAATTGTCGAAGTCACCTTTCCCAGTGCGTCTCGAGTGTCCTCTCGCCTGAGCGGGAGCTGCCAGCAGACATCGGGTTTTGCATCTATCGGGTTGATGCCATTTCTCAACGCGTAGCTGTGAAGGGCGCAACCGGACCCGCCCGGGAAACCCTTGCGATTTAGGAAGATACACGCACCTTCATGGGTCTTGGTGACTACTTCCCCATCTTCATTCTTTCCGATTGCTCCGCCCATTTGTTGCGCCTCGGCCTTGAACTGCCAATCACCTTTTCCGAGTCCCTTTGCGAACTTTGCGACTCGCTTTCTGTCTTCGTCCCCAGAGAAGTGCGCGCCATGGGAGCAGCAACCGTGGTCGCTGGACGCGTCGGGCGTTTCAAGTATGCCCTTGCAACCTGAGCCATAGATGCAGTGCCAAGAGGATGCCATGAATGTGACGTCGAACACCCATGTGCGGTTCTCTTCAGGGTCTTCGAAGCTGACCCACTGACGTATGTCGGAATCCCTGTCGATGCTCAACCGGTATCACCTTCTCTTCAATCCAGAGTTCGTTTTCCCAGCTCAAGCGCCTTTGCGGGAGCCTGGGAGGCAAGGGCGTATCATTGTAGGACCATGACTGTACTCCGAATATCAGATGAGGCTAGTGCGATAGTTGCTCAAGCTCTGGCTGGAGAAGACGAGCCTGAGAGGCTATCCCTGTGGGTGGAGGTTACCGGCACTCGCGGCAGTAGCTACGCATACGACATGTTTTTCTCGGATGCCTCCGAGGCGGAGGACGGCGACTTTGTTGGGGAGAGTAACGGAATTTCCGTAGTCGTTCCCAAGGACAGTATTGACGCTCTGAAAGGAGCTGTCCTTGAAGTGTCAGGAGAAGGTGAAGAGTCCGGGCTGGTGATGGTTAACCCGAACTCTCCTCCGGCGCCGAACCTTCCTCCGGGCCTAGACCCCGAGAAGACAAACCTGGACAGCGACTTAGCTCGGCGGGTGATGGCGGTCTTGGCGGAGCAGGTTAACCCGTCTATTGCATCTCACGGGGGCCAGGCTGAATTGATAGCGGTTTCACTTGGGGATTTTGCGGCCGGCGTGTCGAGCGAATCATCAGGCGAAGCAGGCGAGGGAGCAGTGGGTGCCGGGTCGGGAGCTGTCGCCTTCTTGCGCCTTTCCGGTGGTTGCCAGGGTTGTGGAATGGCGCGAGCCACGCTCAGCCAAGGGATCGAGGTGGCTATCCGGGATGCGGTTCCTGAGATAGTGGGCGTAGTCGACGTGACGGACCACGCCAGCGGGCTCAATCCCTTTTTTGCTCCTGCTTGACAGTATTTGGCGCATGGCGCCAATAAGCTGAAGCAGGATGACTGCCGAGTCCCTTGAGGTAATTTGTGGGGCCCTTATTGGGCTGGCATTCGGCTCGTTTGCCAATGTCGTTGCATATAGGGTCCCTGAGGGAATCTCGGTAGTGTCGCCGAGGTCTTTTTGCCCCTCCTGCGGGAAAGAGATCCGCTCCACCGATAACGTGCCGGTGCTCTCATGGCTTATCTTGCGGGGCAGGTGCCGGTCTTGCCATGTGAAAATCCCCGCCAGCTACCCTTTAGCCGAAGTCGCATGTGGGGCGTTGTTTTCCGGGCTGGCAATCGAATTTCATCGCGAGCCAATCGAGATAGCTGCATTCTGGGTGCTGGCATTTGCACTGGTCGCCATATCGGTCGCCGATTTTCGAAAGATGATCGTCCCAAACAGGATTTTGTTTCCAACTATGGCTGTATTTCCGGCCTGCTTACTTGCCCAGAGCATTAAATGGGGGACCTTTTCGAACT
>DAIDIS010000265.1 GCA_027451785.1 Acidimicrobiales bacterium | reverse complement strand
TTGAGTATCGTCTCTCGTTGTCGTCGATACCGAGTGCCGGATTAGGGTTCTACCCTCCAGGACTGCGATCTGGACTGCGTTGGGACCGACGTGAACGCACATTAGGTAACGACCCAATGCCTTGGTCGGCGTGCGGCGCCTGGATCCCCTGGTTCGGCGGCGCTTCTTGGATCCGCTTTCCCCTGAATCCTTGCCGGCTGCAACCATTTCAGACACGTCCATGGTGACCGGCTTTTGCGGCTCAGCTCCACCTTGGTCGGTGCGGTTCTGTTGTGCACCGGACTGATCTCGTAACTGGCTCTTCGAGCCCTGCCCTCTGCGCGAAGAAGACCTCCTTCTTCCCTGGGCCGTCCTGGGCTGCCGTGCGTCATCGGCGGTGTCTTCTGAACCCGATTGGGAGTCCAAAAGTAATTCCGGCTGAGACGACGGAGCAGGCCTCACATCACCGATTCTCGGCTTTCCGGAGGTTGGCTCAGGTGCCAAGGTCCCCGCGTTCGGTGGTTGGCTCCCGGACACTCCGGCCGAGCTTCCGCTCGATCGCACGGAGCTTGATGTAGGGGCTGGACTTTCAGCTAGGTGGTGACTCCCGCCGTCTGTGCCAGGCCTTGGGTTGGCGTTTGGCTGAGCGATATTAAAGCCGGGTACCGACGAGGCGGAATCCCCGGACGGCTTTCCTGGCACGAGACCACTCGCCGGCGATTTATCGCCAAGCTCTTGGGTCGGGTCGGACATCTCAAAAATCCCTTCTCAAAGGTCGTGCACATTCCTGCCCGACTGGCACGACGCGCTCGCCCACACCCGTCCCGCGATTCCAGGCGGAGGGGAGCATCGCTTACGGAATCCGGTTCCGTAGCGTTTGTCTGTTCAAATACGAATTTCAATTTCGTGTCATGGTCCGCAATTGCCGATAGATAGATCAACAATGAAAGGATCGCGCTTGCACAGCGGCTGGCTGCACTACCCCCGGCCGATCCGTCTCTACCGTCCCACCGTTCCGAACTCATCTAACCGACATTGTAGTCCGGCATAGTGCCCCGTTCCTGAGATGTGGTCAATTAACCACATTCAGCGCTTACCTTGGTGAACGCTCCGCTGCAGGTTAATCGAGGTATCAACCTTCAGCGGCTATACCGCGAAATCCGGAAAATGCCCTCGAAATCACTTAACCTGCCGCTGTAGTGGTCGTAGTTGACGAGGTGGTCGTGGTGGTCGACACCGGACCAGGAGTGCTTCCCTGGGCGGGTGTTGCCACAGGCGTTATTGGATTAGCCAGAAGATAATTATAAATCTGGCGTGCCACCGGTGCTGCCGCGTCTGCACCATATCCCGCCTGGTCGATTACTACGCCAACCACATACTGAGCGTTTGTCGCCGGTGCGAAACTTACAAAGACGGACGTAGGAATCTTCCCATTCTGGCTGGCCGTTCCCGTCTTTCCAGCGACTTGAAGCTGGTTGAGCGGAAACCCCGTGAAGTCGTAGTAGGCGGTGCCGGAAGGGTTGGCCACCACGCCCTCAAAGCCTGCCAACATTGCTTGGTAGTTCGCTTGTGAGTAGGTGATATGCGCGGCGACTTTTGGCTGATAAGGAGTTACTTGCGTGCCCGAGTAATTGGTCGTATCCGCCAACAAATGTGGGACGTAGCGAGTTCCATCGTTGGCAAACGTCGCATAGGCGTTAACCAGCTGCATCAGTGTGATCGTCGTTCCACCCTGGCCGAAGGCCATTTCGATGTTGTCGCCCGGGTACCAGGTATCGTTCGGGTACGCCTTTGCATTCTCAGTATGCAGCTTTATCCGCTCCTGGGGGCTGTCCACCCTTCCCGCCGCATCTCCGAGTAGATCTATCCCAGTCGGCTCTCCGAGACCGTACTGTGCAGCCATGTCCTGGATCGGCGTCTCGCCGTACTTTCCACGCTGAATCCAAAAGTCATACCCCATCTTGTAGAAGAAGACGTCGTCGGAGATTGTGATCGCCTTGGTGATATCGATCTCGCCGGCAGCGGTCGAATCGTCGTCGTGAAAGGTACAGGTGCCTCCCGTACAGTTGGGTACGGTGAAGAAGCCAGTCGGATCGTCCACCAGCTCGCTGGACCCAAGAAGACCATCTTGCAACGCAGCAGTTGCCGTAATGAGCTTGAAGGTCGAACCTGGTACATACAATCCCTGAATCGCCCGGTTTAACTGTGCATTGGCATCAGGGTTGTTGGGTGGGCTTATTTGGGCTAGGTGAGCTGACGAGATTCCGCCCACCCAGATGCTCGGGTCGTATGTGGGATAGGACGCCATAGCCAATATGGCCCCCGTCCGGGGATCCTCAACAACCACAGAGCCTCCTACCGCAGGGTCATAACGCTGGTACTGCGGGTCGAAGTGCTGCCGCCTGGCAAGAATCTCGGAGGCCAGAGCCTGCTCTGCCACCGACTCAAGCCCTGAGTCGAGTGAAAGCTGAACGTTCTGTCCCGGCACCGGAGGGATTGTCTTCACCTTTCCGACTACGTTTCCGAGTCTGTCAACTGCAACTACGCGGGTTCCCGGGGTGCCACGCAATTGAGGTTCGTAAGCGTTCTCAATTCCACTCTTACCAATCTGGTCGCCGGGCTGGTATCCCTGGCCTTTGAGACTCTTGAGCTCCTGAGAACTGACCTGGCCCGTATAGCCTAGGACCTGGGCCGCCAAAGTACCGCCTGGGTATACGCGCTGGGCCACCTCTTGGGTCTGCACTCCCGGGAACTGACTTGCGTGCTCCTCCAAATAGACGATTGTCGCTGGATCTACATTCGACTTGATAGGGACTGGAGCCAAGGGACTGAACTGGACATTGTTGACCAGCTGGATCACCTGGTCAGGAGTCAACGACAGAATTGCAGCCAGACGGGCAACCACTTCAGGGTGCTGCGTGGCAGCCGTTCTCGACAAGGTGACTTCCTCTGTTGTCTGATTTCCAACGAGGACTTTCCCGCTACGATCAAGAATCATTCCCCGGGGTGGCGGGATCTCGACGTTGCGAACCTCATTTACTACGGCGGCTTTCTGGTAGCTGGGCTCGTTCAAAACCTGGAGATACCAAAGCCTGACAAACATTGCTGAGAACATGAGGACGGCAATCAGCGCTATGACGTTCAGCCTGGTCCCAATCCTTGCGGGACCTCCTCTACCGGAACCTTTACGGATCTCCTTATCCAGCCTGGAGAGCGTCCCTTTGGATAGCTTCGCCATCAAGTACCCCTACGAAGCCCCGTAACGAGCAGTGCGCTCCGTCTCTGCAATACCGGTCCATCGAACCAGCCGTGCCGCAACCGGCGCAATTGCAAAATTGACCAGGGATACCACTACAACAGTCCTAATAAGGTGGTTCGAAAACGTCCCACCCACTCCGACGAGAGCCGACAAAGTTGCATACCCAACTACGCCGACTGCAGAGGCGACTGAGACAATCGAAGCGACTATGGCTTTCGAGCCCGAAGTCGCCAAGGTTTCCAGACTTCCGGTTCCATAACCCACAAGGGTGAAGACTAATGACGACAATCCGAAAGGTGTAGTCAGGAACAAATCAGTGGCGAATCCAGCCCAGAACCCAATGATCGCACCGTTCATCGATCCCCCGAGCATTCCACCTGCGCTTACGACCGCCAACACGACGTCAGGAAAGACGCCCAATACCTTCGTTTGAGGCACTACGGTTTCTTGAACCAATAGGGCCAGCACAATAGCCAAGGAGACCCTGACCCGCTGTTTGAAGGTCATAGCAGAGCTATACCCGGGTTCACTGCTGCGGGTTCCATTCGACGACCGAAACGAAATCCAGCTTCGAAAAATTCGCCAACGGCTTTAGCGAAACCGACTGTTGCAGTGCACCGGGGTCGTCGCGGGATTGACTTACCCTTCCGACAGGAATATCCGGAGGGTAGATGCTCCCTTGAAGTCCGCTGGTAAGCATCGGCTCCCCCGGCTTCAAGTCCGTACCCGGAGGAATGTAGTTGACCTTTAGCTGCTTACCCTCACCTTGGCCGTTTGCCACGGCAACCTGGTTATTTCCGAATCGGACGCCAACCTGTGAAGAAGGGCTGGTCAAAAGCTCAACAGTCGCAGCGTGTGCCGACGCAAGCGTTACCCTTCCGATTAGCCCAGCTCCAGAGACCACCGGCATTCCGACGGCGACTCCGGACGAGGTACCACGGTCGATCTCCACGGCATTGTCGAAATTTGATGGATCAAAGTCAATGACCTCGGCCACGACATTGGGGGTTCCTTGAAGGTATGAAAGGCCGTTGAGTTGCTTAAGCTGGGCAGCTTCCTGCGCATACCTATTCGCGGAAAGCAACTGGCCGGTCAACTGCTGGTTTTCCTGAGTCAGCCGAGCGTTTGCTTGCTCCAACGAGCCATAGTGGATTGCACCTTGGAAGAAACTCTCGATCGGGTGGGCGACATCATTGACTAATCCGGAGACCGGGGAGACGGCCGTTTGGGCAAGCCGTTGCGCCTCGGCAATCGGACCGTGTGCGTTGCCGCGGTAGTACAAAGTGACGACGGAAACCGAAGTCAATACCAAAAGCAAGAGCGTAAAGCGCGGCCTACCGGATCTCCTTGCGATTGCCACAGGTTAGGTGAATGCGTCTTCCGTCGCTATTAGGGCCAGGGACAATAGTCGGAATGCGACCTAGCGCTGAGAGGAGATCAGCACCTGTTTCAGCGCTGAGAATTCTTCCAGACACTGGCCACTTCCGATTACGACGGAATGCAGTGGGTTCTTCGCAACCACAACCGGCATTCCGGTTTCCGAAGTGATCCTTGCATCCAAGCCGTGTAGGAGTGCACCGCCGCCCGTAAGCACAATTCCCTGTTCCATAATGTCAGCCGAAAGCTCCGGGGGCGTCTTGTCGAGCGTTACCTTCACGGCATCGACAATGGTCGCAACGGGTTCGGCGAGTGCTTGCCTTACCTCTTCGGTAGAGGTCACAACCGTCTTGGGCAGCCCGGTCACCAAGTCACGGCCACGGATCTCAGCGTGGAGTTCCTCCTCTAGAGCACACGCCGACCCCAGCGCCATCTTGATTTCTTCGGCCGTGCGCTCGCCCAGCGCGAGGCTGTACTCCTTCTTGACGTACTGGATGATGGCCTCGTCGAGCTCGTCACCGCCAACCCTCACAGACTGGCTGGTCACAATCCCACCCAGCGAAATAACGGCCACTTCGGTTGTGCCCCCGCCTATATCAACAACCATGTTCCCGGTCGGCTCGTGAACCGGAAGACCGGCCCCGATGGCGGCGGCCATCGGCTCTTCGATGATGTAAGCGGGTTTACGCGCTCCGGCGTATTCGGCCGCTTCTTGAACTGCTCTTTGCTCCACTCCGGTAATACCGGAAGGTACGCAGATCACCATACGGGGTTTTGAAAAGCGCCGATGATGAACCTTATTGATGAAATAGCGCATCATCTTCTCGCAAATCTCAAAATCGGCGATCACCCCATCCTTTAGGGGTCTGATGGCTTGGATATGGCTCGGCGTGCGGCCAATCATTCGCTTGGCTTCTTTTCCCACCGAAAGTGGGCGACCGTCGTGGATGTTTACTGCGACAACAGATGGTTCATCCAGGACGATACCTCTGCCCCGAACGTAGATCAGGGTATTAGCGGTCCCAAGATCGACCGCCATGTCGCGACCGAAGAAAGAGTGAATGATGCTGTCATTCATAGTGTTCTGTCGCCTCTCAAAGCTGAAGTAGGCTCCACCCTCCAAAAGAGGTTAGGCGAGAATGGGAGTTTCCACAACCTCACGAGGGACGCCGCTGGTCTAACGGCCCCACTGGTGGGGTGATCGCGAAGGCATTCAGGTGAAATATTCTACCCCTAGCCCCAGGTTGATTTCAGGAACGTTTCAACTTTCCCGTATAGATTCCGCGATCAATGGAAGAAGATCTCGGGTTTGTCGGCAACAGGCGAAGGTCGCCGGTCTCCAGGATTCTGTCCAACAAGAAGCTGGTTGCAGTTGTCACGCTGGCGCTCATTGTGATTGGCGTAGGCATCTATTGGACTCGTCCCGCCGGAGGCACAACGTATAGGACGTTTCCTGCAACGATCGGGAACGTTCGTCAAACTGTGGGCGCCAGCGGAACTATAGAGGCTGTGAGCGACGCGAGCCTCAACTTTGGGACTTCGGGTCAGGTAGCGAGCGTCCAAGTCACGCTAGGTGAACACGTCACGTCGGGAGAAGTGCTGGCGAAATTGGATACCTCGTCCCTTCAGGCTCAGGTCGATACCGCTCAGGCTTCCGTAGCCACTGCGCAGGCAAAATTGGCGACCGACCAGGCCGGGCCTTCCGCTCAGTCATTGACCAGCGCTCAAGGTCAAGTCACAAGCGCCCAAACCTCACTTTCCCAGGCCCAGCAGTCACTTTCGGGTACTGAGGCGTCGAACCAAGAAAGCCTTTCTCAAGCTGAGCAGGCGATCCAGCAGGCAGACACCACATTGACGAACGACAACTCCACCCTCGAATCCGACCAGGCTACCTTGCAGGCAGCTCAGGCCAAGGAGTCGAACGACTGCCAAGGGGACGCAGCAGGCGCGAGTGGTAGCACCGGCGGAACAACCAGTGGAACCAGCGGAGGCACGTCCTCAAGCACTTGCATTGCGGACGAGTCGTCTGTGAGCGCAGCGCAATCCAAGGTTTCGTCTGATCAGGCGACAGTGACCAAAGACCAGAATGCCCAGTCAAGTGCGCAACAGGCGCTCACTTCGACACAGACCAAGAACCAGCAGGCCCTTAGTCAAGCCCAGGGCTCTGTGGCTTCCGCGCAAAACCAGCTCACCAACGCACAAAACTCGCTCGGCGCTCTAAGCCAGTCCATAACCCCGGCCCAAATTCAATCGGACCAGGCTTCGGTCACCGCGGCACAGGCTACGTTGAACAATGCCAACCAGGCCCTGAGTGAGGCGACCCTAGTTTCGCCGATCTCGGGCACCATCGCTGTCCTCAATATCGCGCCAGGCCAGAGTGTGACATCGGGCAACTCAACCGGAGCCGCCGCGGGTAGCAGCGCCTCGGCAAGCGGAAGTGGTTCGAGTGGGTCCGGGAGCGGTTCGAGTGGGTCCGGCTCTTCTTCATCGAGCTCCGGCTCCGGGAGTGGGTCCGGCTCGTCGTCGTCTTCCTCTTCGAGTTCCAGCAGCACCTCAGGCCCATCTGCCACCGCGGATATCGTCGTCGAAAGCCCCGGAGCCTTTGACGTAACCACCTCCATAAGTGACTCCCAGCTATCGGAGGTACAAGTTGGGGACCAGGCGGAGATAACACCCAACGGTTCCACCAGCCCTATCTACGGAACAGTAGCCTCCATCACCGACATCGCTACTGTGTCCTCCGGAGTTGCCACCTACCCCGTAGTCGTGGGAGTAACCGGAAACCCGTCGGGCCTGCACTCGGGAGCGAGTGCCGAAGTGTCACTCATCGTCAAGCAATTCACCAATGTGATCACCATCCCAACCAGCGCCGTACATGTCATAGGGACCAGGAGTATCGTCTACGAGTTGAAGAACGGCAAAGAGGTCCCTCACGTGATTACCGTCGGCGGAGTGGGAGGCGCCCTAACTGATGTTTCCTCCGGCCTCAACGCTGGCGATCAAGTTGTAATTGCTGCCCTCAAATCCTCCGTTCCAGGCG
>DAIDIS010000264.1 GCA_027451785.1 Acidimicrobiales bacterium | reverse complement strand
CTCGGCCGTAAGCTCGGAGTTGGCAACACCCCGGATGCCATCGGTCCCGAAGACCGGAGGCACTAGCGCTTCGAGTACTGGGGAGCCTTACGGGCTTTCTTCAAGCCGTACTTCTTGCTTTCCTTCTTGCGTGGGTCGCGGCGCAAGAGCCCGGCCTTCTTCAGCTCGTCGCGGACCTCGGGGTCAATCTCTGCCAAACCACGAGCAATCCCGAGTGAGAGAGCGCCGGCCTGTCCCGAGAACCCTCCACCGTCGATGGTCGCATCTACGTCGAAGTTCGCTGCGGCAGCCACGATGGCAAGCGGCGCGGTTGCGATGTTGCGGTGACTGGCGGAAGGGAAGTATTCCTCGACCGGACGCTTGTTGATGGTGACTGTCCCCTGGCCATCGCGCACGCGGACCCTTGCAACAGCCTGCTTGCGCCTGCCGGTTGCTTGTACCAAAGGCTTAGGCATTTATTCTCCTACCTTGCGCTTGGCCCCAGACAACTCCAGGGGCTTTGGCGATTGTGCTGAATGTGGGTGCTCCGGCCCGGCGTAGACCTTGAGCTTGGTGAGCATTTGGCTCCCAAGTGGTCCCCTCGGAAGCATTCCCTTGATCGAACGGCGTACGACCTCTTCCGGCTTCTTTGCCAGTTCGTCGGAGTAGCGAGCTGCCTTCAGGCCGCCCGGGTACCCACTGTGCCGATACGCAATCTTCTTCTCCGCCTTACCGGCCGTCATGACGACCTTGGATGCGTTCACCACGATTACATGGTCACCTGTATCCAAGTTGGGTGCGAAGTAAGGCTTGTGTTTTCCCCTCAAGAGCCGCGCGACCTCACTGGACAGTCTTCCCAGGACTAGGTCCTCGGCGTCCACAAGGTGCCACTCTCGCTGTATGTCGTTGATTTTCGTGGAGAAGGTTCGCAATGTCTCGTCTCTGGCCTAATGCTCTTGGTTCGTTCCGCCTTCAGCCGATCAAGGATAAGGGTAAATGCACCTTGAGGCAAACTAGCTGGGATTACCTGGGCGATTCTCCGCGCAATGTCACCGCGTCCGCCTGCGGAATCTTGAAGTCCCGCCTCAGCTTCCAAACTCCCGCCAAAGCCTCAGTCACAATCTTGCCGTGCATCTTCGAGGCACCATATTGGCGATCTCGAAAAATTATGGGGATCTCCATGACCCGCGCTCCCAGCGAGAGCGCAATCACAGTTGTCTGTATCTGAAAGCCATATCCATTGGCATTGCATGCAACCCAGTTGAGATCCGACAAGAGTGAGGTCCTCCAGGCCTTGAATCCCCCGGTCAGGTCCCGGACCCTCACGCCGAGGACCGCACGAGAGTAGGCATTACCCCACTTGGACAGGGCCTCACGTCCGAGGGACCAGTCCGTTACCCCTCCGCCTTGGACGTAGCGAGAGCCGATTACCAAGTCGGCATCCTCCAGGTAGGCGACCAGACGAGGGACATCCGCGGGGTCGTGAGAGAAATCCGCGTCCATTTGGACAACCGACTCGTACTCGCCGCTGTCCAACGCCCAGTGAAAACCTGCCAGATAAGCAGCTCCCAAGCCGTCCTTTACCGGACGGGAGAGAAGGTGAACACGACCGGGAAAGTCCTGAGCTTTCACCAAAACCATCTTGTCGGTCCCATCACTGGACGAGTCGTCGACTACCAAAATCTCAGTGTCAATGGGGAGCGCAAGAAGCCTGTCCAACATCGCGTCGATGTTCTCTGCTTCGTTGTAGGTCGGGATGACCACCAAGTTCTTCAATGCCCCTCCCAGGGGGAAGCTCTGTTGTCCGACCGCTCGGCCAAGTCCGGCATCGGACCTGTTCATAAATCGAACCTTTAGGTTACGATCCTATGACGAGTCCGTAACAAGACTCTAGCCCGTTGCAGACACGGACTGCACTCCGCCGCCAAGATTTAGATGTGCAACCCGCATTCGGTCTTTTCGGAACCGGGCCACCGGCCTTCTCGCGGGGACTGACCGATTTGAACCGGGACGGTCACTGGTGCGCATCCGATCGATACATATCCCTTGGACGACAGCGGATGCGAAAGCAGCTCGTTCTCCTCGGCGTAGCGATTGACTTCGTCGTCATCCCAATAGACCAAAGGGTTAACCTTCACCACGGAGAACTTCGAGTCCAGCTCCACCGGTTCCGATCCCGCCCTCTCGGGAGTCTCAACTCTTCTTACCCCGGTCGCCCATCCAGCCCGATCGGCCAGCAAACTCCTGAGGGGCTCGACCTTTCGCAGTTCGCAGCAACGCTCGGTGCCGCAAGCCCATTTCATGGCTTCGGGACTCGGTCGCACCACCTTTAGGTTCAGTTTGTAGCGCTTCCTGAGCGCTTCCACATATGCGAGAGTCTCCGGGAAGCTAGAACCCGTGTCCAAGAACACGACCTCAATCTCCGGGGCCACCTTCACGGCTACGTCAACCAGAATCGAGTCGCTGAACGATGAAGTCACGACCAAGTCGCCACCGGTGAGCTCCAACCCACAAGCAAGGATCTCTTGCGCGCTTGCACCCTGTAGGCGCGTAGCCGCCTCCGCTATCGTGCCCTCGGTACTCTCGCTTTCAATCTCCGAGATCATTGTCATCGACTCACCTGCTTCCGCTCTCGGTTCCGACACCGCCGAATTCCACTCAGCTTGATTTATGACTTGTTTAGTCGACTTTATAATTGTTGACCTTGTTAGTCAACTTTGTCGGGAATTGGTCACAACCTTTGAAGAATTCTCGCCGGAACGCTAAATCGACGCTCCCTGCGATTTTGGCGAAGACTCCCCGGCATTGGAATCGGGTGCTGCATTGGCTTTTTAGTGCAGAATCCTTCGGAGACTCTTCGGGGATATCGTGAGCTGTGGCAAATAGACAAGACAATCCCGGCGATAACAGTGCCGGGGTTCCGCAAAAGGGAAATGCGGGCAGAAGACTGAAGATCGGGCTTTCACTTTCGAGCCGGCGGCCGGTTCTCGATGATGTCGCCACGCCAAACCTCGGAGAGATGCCACATTCCATCGCATACGTAGACGCCGGCATTCTGGCCGAGGAAATGGGAATGGCGGTGTTCGTGATTGAACATCACTCTGGATTGAACCCTGGTCCCTTCTCCGTTCTCGGAGCCATCGCGCACGCAACCACCTCAATTTCCCTTGGTTGCTCGTTCAGTTATTCAGGGAGCTTGTCTCCACACGTGGCAAGGCATCCCTCTGTTGTTGCAAAGCAAGCGTCCACTCTGTCTCGATTGTCGGGCCGCGATGTTTATCTCGCGATGGAGGTTAGGGGTCCGTCGTGGCGACCGGCCGTCCAGGACGCTGCGGCAATCATCGGTTCAATGTGGAGCCCACAGCCCACCAAGACAAGCTATGTCGGGCAGGTTTTCTCGGTTGATGGCGCACCGAACCTTCCTCGCCCGAACACCCGGCTGATGTTTGCAGTCGAGGATGATCTTGACTCTTGGTGCTATCCCGACCACATAGCGCTGCAATATGCGGTCCAAAAAGGCTCCGACCGCCATATTCTCCAAAAAAAGCCTACTGCCTGGACAGACAATGCCAATCGGCCGATGCCCCAGCATTTGGTCTTGCGGGAATTTTTTGCCGAACACGATGAATCTCAAACACCTCAATTGAGAATCGGTTCCGAGTGGGCTGAAGGCCTGAACCTCGTTATCTCCCAGCTAGAGAGCATCTTCCCGGGCATAGAGACGACATTGCTTTTGTCGCTCTCGGCCAATTTGGGAAGTGTCCTCCTTCGGGAATTTATCGCATCGGCCAAGGAAGCCCTCGGGTAACATTTTCCAGTTTCTGGTATCGCTCGCCTGGATTCCGGAATCACTCGTTAGTAATTTCGCCCAAGTCGAAAAGACTTCCCCGTCTTAGTAACAACGCACTGCAAAAGCAACCTACGAGCCCGGAGCAGCACCCTGGGCCACAAGGAGGACAAACCCCAAGACACTTGATTTTGGGCTTGCCGTTTGGCTTGTGAGCATATGACTCGTAAGCACGGGATGGTTACCGTTCTTGTCGAAGCCGGTTGAACGTCCCGATCGATTTTGTAGCAACAGTTGTCTCAAATCACGACGGTTTACCCGCATTCCTGGCCACACCTCTTCAAAGCCCTAGCCGGGCGCATAGAGAAGGAGGCGCTAAATGCGCGCACAAACTGCCCGGGCCGCACTCGCAGGAGCGGTGCTACCCCTGACGGCTTTGTTTTTACATACAGCGACGATTTCGTCGACCTCGGCTCCAGCCAGCCTGGCAGCCGTGTCCCACCCAATGCATCACGGATCTATTTCAAATGCCGCCTTCGTTGCGGCATTGCCTGGTGTGCCTGGAAACGGACCCAGCAACAGCCACCACTCTCGGGCATCGCAGAGCAACCCGAGCAAGAGCACTACAACAACGTCACCGGTTGCCAATTCGGTACTGAATATCACAGCCACTTTGGCGGACGCCGACTCGGCTGTTCTGAACGAAGTTAAGGCCTATGCGCAGCAGGCCGCAGCCTACAACGCAGCGCAGCAGCAGGCCCAGCGTCAAAGGGACCTCCAAGCTGCAGAATCGCAGCGACATTCGTCGCAATCCTCCAGTGACGGCTCGGGTTCTTCCTCCGTTTCCTATCTGGCTCCCCCGCCGTCCGTCGCCGCAGTGCTCGCCTGCATCCGTCACTACGAATCGAACGACAACTACTCCGATTCATCCAACCCGAATTATCGGGGCGCCTACCAGTTCTCCTGGTCTTCGTGGCAATTGGTCGGGGGTACCGGAGATCCGGCTCAAGCTCCACCCGCAGAACAGGACATGCGCGCCGCAATGCTGATGCAGCAATATGGATGGGGCCAGTGGTCCACAGCACCTTTGTGCGGCGTCTAGCAAACTTGGTGCTGGCTCCACCGCACCTTTGTGCGGCGTCCAGCTAACTTGGTGCTTGGCTCCAACGCACCTTTGTGCGGCGTCCAGCCGCCTTTGAGTGGCGTCTAAATACGCCCGGACCTGGTCAACTCCGACGGCTTGATGTAGACAGTCGAACCCATCTGGGCAAACTCTTCGGCCTTCTCCTTCATACCTGACTCGGCATACTCCCGAACTTCCTGGGAGATTTTCATAGAGCAGAATTTCGGACCGCACATCGAGCAAAAATGCGCCGTTTTGGCTGCGTCCGCAGGCAATGTCTCGTCATGGTACGAGCGGGCGGTCTCCGGGTCGATCGAAAGATTGAACTGGTCTTCCCAGCGGAACTCGAAGCGGGCCTTGGACAGCGCGTCGTCCCAAGCCTGAGCCCCAGGGTGCCCCTTGGCAAGGTCCGCAGCGTGAGCGGCAATCTTGTAGGCGATCATTCCCTGCTTGACGTCGTTCTTATCAGGTAGGCCCAGGTGTTCCTTCGGCGTGACATAGCAAAGCATCGCAGTTCCATGCATACCAATGACAGCGGCACCGATTGCTGAAGTTATGTGGTCATACGCGGGTGCGATATCTACGGTCAATGGCCCCAAGGTGTAAAACGGGGCCTCATGGCAGACTTCCATCTGGATGTCCACGTTTTCCTTGATTTTGTTGAGCGGGACGTGTCCGGGTCCTTCGATCATCACCTGGACGTCATGCTCCCAAGCGATTTTCGTTAGCTCACCGAGAGTCGATAGTTCCGCCATCTGAGCTTCGTCGTTGGCATCCGCAATTGAGCCGGGCCTCAACCCATCGCCCAAGGAAAAGGCAACGTCATAGGCGGCCATGATCTCGCAGATTTCCTCGAAGTTTGTATAGAGAAAGTTCTCTTGGTGGTGAGCCAGGCACCATGCCGCCATGACCGAGCCACCCCGGGAAACGATCCCCGTAACCCGCTTTGCCGTCATCGGAACGTACCTCAAGAGAACCCCGGCATGGATGGTGAAGTAGTCGACGCCCTGCTCTGCCTGCTCGATCAAGGTATCGCGGTAGACCTCCCAGTTAAGGTCGGCAGCAATGCCCTCCACCTTCTCCAGCGCCTGATAAATGGGAACGGTCCCGATCGGGACCGGCGAGTTTCGCACAATCCACTCCCGGGTGGTGTGGATGTTGGCGCCCGTAGAGAGATCCATAACGGTGTCTGCGCCCCATCTCGTCGACCACTGAAGCTTCTCGACCTCTTCGGAGACCGATGAAGTGACCGCGGAATTGCCGATGTTCGCGTTGACCTTGACCAGGAAGTTGCGGCCGATGATCATCGGCTCGGACTCGGGATGGTTCACATTTGCCGGAATGATCGCACGGCCACGTGCGACCTCTTCCCTGACCATCTCCGCGGGCATCCCCTCCCTCAATGCGGCAAACTCCATTTCCGGAGTCACTATTCCATTTTTCGCGTAGTGCATCTGGGTGACACACTTTCCAGGCAACGCTCGCCTGACAGCGTGGGACCGCCCTTCGAATGCCTCTGCGGCAGTGCCCTTGCGCTCACTTGCCCGGCCGTCGTCCCGCAGTGTCTGTGCCCGGCCTTCGTAGGTTTCAGTGTCGCCACGCTCCTCAATCCAAGCCAGGCGCGCCGGGGCGAGCCCTCGCGATGGCTCTGAGCCAGGACCTGAAGTGTCGTAGATCCTTAGAGGTTCGTTTTGAACCTCGCCACCCGCAGTCTCCGACACACCAAGCGATATCTCGGTGAAAGGAACTCGGATCCCTTCCTTTGGCCCCTGGACATACACCTTGCGTCGGCTGGCTGTGGTCATAGGGGCCATGTTACTGGCGTATTACCTTCGCCGACTCATCGAGTCTGCTCCACCGATGGCCGCGGGAAAATATCCGGCTCATATGCCGAGAAACAATGCCACCGCCACCGCAAAGGAGAACGCAACAACGAGCCATCTAAGTAGTCCAATCGGAACCTTCAATGCGACCCTCGAACCTACCCAGCCGCCAAGCACGGTAGCCGGAGCCATTACCGCGACCGCAACCCAGGCTATGTGCGAAACGAGGACGAAGACGACTGCTGCAACCAAGTTCGACAAGAGGGTAAGGAGCGAACGAAAGGCGGCCATGCGATGGAGGTTGCCGGTGAGAAAGATTCCAGCGATCGCCATGAAAAGCACGCTGGCGCCGGCGCCGAAATACCCCGCATAGACACCCGTTCCGAAGGTCGCCAAGCCCAATGAGGCCAGGTGCGATCTCTTAAGGGGATCACCCGAGCCGATATTCAGCCTGGCATTCAGCTTTGGCTGGAAATACATGAGCACGGCCCCCGAAACTATGAGGAACGGCACGACGTGAGTGAACACTCCCTCAGGAAGCGAGACGAGAGCCAACGCTCCGACAAGCCCCCCGATCCCGGAAGTGGCGTAGGTAAGGTACGAGGCCCGGTCAGCCTTGTCGATAGCATGGCGGAAGCCAATGCAGTTCCCGAGGTACCCAGGGCAAAGAACGATGGTATTGGTTACGTTCGCGACAACAGGGCTATACCCTGCAGCCAAAAGCACGGGGAACGAGACAAGTGACCCCGTGCCGACGACTCCATTCAGTCCGGCGGCGATGAACCCGCCAATAGCCAACACCAGATACTCCACAGCGACCGGCCCTTACGTGCCGAAGTTTCTCCGGCTCCCGTCCCTGACGGAACCTGGAGCGCCGACCGAGGGAAACGAGGAGAGATATCCCGGGAGTTCGAGTGAGTCAGCCCGGGTGGACTCATCCGGCACGGGCACACCGTATGCCGTGGAGATGGGAATGACCCCGGACCAGACAGGTAAAGCCAGATCCTCCTCTAAGTCATTTACACCCGGCTCTCTGGCTTTGCCGGAACATTGATCCGGATCGATCGGCACCCGCACGATAATCGTCTTCCTCAATTCGATCTCATCGGGTGGCCGAGCATCTTGAGAGCGACCCTCTGCAATGTGGTCCAGAAGCCCCGCGCAGATCTCCAGCTTCTCCTCTTCAGACTCGACTTTCTCGCCGGTACCGAAGATCATCACCGAGCGGTACTCAATGGAGTGGTGAAGTGCCGACTTTGCCAAGACAAGTCCGTCGACGATGGTCACTTCAATGCAAAGCTTGGCCCCAGTCGATATTGCCCTGAGCATCCGGTTGGCCGCCGAGCCGTGCAAGTAAAGCGTGTCTCCGGAGCGGCTGAAGACGAACGGCTGAACATAGACATGGCCTTCGTCTTCGATCCCGACATGACAGATCATCGCCTCATCCAGAACCGAGTGGATGAATGCCAAATCGCTCCTTGCTCTGTCTCGTTTGCGCACGGGCTCCGTCTTTGGCATCCCTAGACATTACTTTTTTGGTGCGCACATGCCGCGGGAACGGGAACGTATAGTTTTGTCATGCCTCCCGAAAAGCCCCATTGGGCACATCTGTTCAATGAAGTTGTGACGTCAGGGCTTTGCACCGGATGCTCCGCCTGCGTCATAGCGTGCCCTTACGACGTCTTGGACTACAACGACATGGACGGGGCCTACAAGCCTTTTCACGTCGAGGCCGAGGGAGGACCCACCGACTGCACCCACGGCGAGAAGGGATGCACTTTGTGCACCAGGGCATGCCCAAGGTTCAGAGACTGGGAGCCGGACATAGACACGCACCTTTTCGGTGAGACGAGAAACCCGCAGGACGTATTCGGGTCCTCCAAAGACGTCATACTTGCTCGGACCACCGACCCCGAGATTGCCGGAGCCGGGCAAGACGGCGGACTCGTATCGGCGATTCTAATCTGGGCACTCGAAAACGAGATTGTGGACGCTGCACTCGTGTCATACCTCGAAGGCGATGGCACTACCTGGAAGGCGATTCCAGGTGTCGCCTCCAACCGTGAGCAGGTTCTTCAGGCCGCAGGCAGCCGATACACCTATTCGGCGAACCCGCTGGCGTACCCAAAGGCGATCGAACAGGGTGCCGAAAAGATCGCTTTGGTCGGAATGGGCTGCCAATCCTCCGCTCCCGGAGCGATGTCTGCCCGGAAAGCCGGAAAAATAGCCAGAAGGTTTGAGCTCACCATTGGGCTTTTGTGCTCCAAAACATTCGACGACGCAATCTTTCCAGAGCTGTTCGAGGCCAAGTATGGGCTAAAGCGACAAGACATGGTGAAGATGAACATCAAGGGTGTCTTCCAAATCTGGATGAAGGACGGGAGCTACCACGAAGTGCCTCTGAAGGAGTGTCACCAGTGGACAAGGGAGGGCTGCAAGGAGTGTCCCGACTTTGCAGCAGAGCACGCGGACATCTCCACGGGCGGAATCGGTGCTTTCAGCGACTGGACCCTGACTATTATCCGCACGGACAAAGGCCGGCAGTTGATTGAGGACATGGTGGCCGCCGGGAAGATTGAGACCCGCCCGGGCGACGACGACCCAGGGGCAATCGAACTGTTACGGAAGCTTTCGGCAGTATCACGCAAACGCTGGAAGAACGAAGATAATCCAGCTCCCGGCGCCCTGGTAGCGATCGGTCCGAAGCCCTGAGCCGGCCCGCCCCCACAATGGCAACCGGCGAATCGGACGAAAGCGCAAGCCCGCACGAGACCCCCCGCACGAAACCCGGAAAGCAAACTTCAGGCCGATCCAAGCAAGTCGGCCCAACCAAGGTGGTTCTGGTAAGGCATGGAACAACCCCAACGACAGGCAAGGTCCTTCCCGGCAGAGCGAAAGGATTGTCCCTTTCCGAGCGCGGGCGCGAAGAAGCAACCAAGTCTGCCGACCGGCTGGGATCGGCCGGTGCCAAGCCCGCTGCGATATACACCTCCCCCATGGAAAGGGCTCGGGAGACAGCAGCTGCCTTCTCCGCCCGGTTCGGGATAAAGCCGGTGATCGACCGTCGACTGAACGAGTGCGACTTCGGCGCCTGGACTGGCCAGGAACTTAGGAAGCTCGCCAAGCTCCCGGAGTGGAGGGTTGTCCAGAACTACCCATCGATCTTCCGTTTTCCCGACGGTGAGTCCTTTCTGGAGATGCAGGCTCGGCTGGTGGATGCAGTGAAATCAATTTGCGATAGCCATCCCGGCCAGGACGTGATCGTCGTTTCGCACGGCGACCCAATAAAGGCCGTATTGGCGGATGCGCTGGGTGCACACCTCAACCAGTGCCAAAGGATCACCGTCCAACCGGCATCCATCTCTGTCGTTTCCTACGGGACAGACCGTGCAGCGGTACTGTGTACAAATTCGTTAGACGGGGTCCCCTACCTGGGCGCGCATAGCTGATTGAGGCGCCCGCGTTAGCGGGCCCGGTCGTCAACTAGGGGTAAACATGCAGTACAACGTGTTCGATAAGGCCGAGAGAGTAACTGTCGGGACCATTGGGGAGGTGGGCCAGCGAGTGTTTCTCCTCCAGGTCCGCCAAGCGCTTCGTCAATTGACGTTGAAGCTCGAAAAACAGCAGGTCGCGGCTTTGGCGGAGTACTTAGGAGTGGCATTGCGGGAACTGCCGAGGCCTGGTCACCTTCCGGAGCAAGAGACATTGGAGCTCGAAGAGCCGACCGAGCCGGAGTGGGTCATCGGAACTATCGGGATCGAATACGACTCAGAAGCCGACGCTGTCGTCCTAAGCGCCGAAGAAGCTGTGATGGAAGACGAAGACCCTGCCATTGCCCGCATCTACGCCTCCAGAGAGCAAGTCGCTGCTCTGGCAATCCGTTGCGCACAGTTGGTTGAGGCAGGACGCCCGGCCTGTCCGATCTGCAGCTACCCGCTCGACCCCGCCGGCCACAACTGTCCACGCACGAACGGTCATCGCCCGCCAATCACCTAAAACCGGCTGCCCTCTATGCAAGGCGCCCCTCGGCTATATAAGGCGCCCCTCGGCTATATAAGGCGCCCGCAATGCAAGGCGCACCTCCGCCAACGTATTGCGAGCCCGCTACGTAGGGCGCCCATCACGTAACGCGAATCCCCCTATAAATAACCAATTAGGCCACCAACATTTCTCGACTTGCCTGACACGGGCCCCTAGACCACTATCAACAAAGCTTGTCCATCACGATCGAAGAGTTCGCCTCCCATGCAAGTCCGGTCTCCGACCGGGATGCCGTCTCGTCACTACTTACGGGTGAGATCGAGATCGTCGGGCTGTTCCCCAACAGCTCCAATCACACTTTCGCCGTACTTACAGGCGAGGACAAGGTTGCGGCTGTCTTCAAGCCGGGCGACGGCGAGCGCAGACTTTGGGATTTTCCTCCTGGCCTCTACAAGAGGGAGGTCGCGGCTTATCTTGTTTCCGAGTACTCAGGGATCAAATGTGTCCCACCGACTTTCATACGCTCCCATCCCGAATTAGGCGAGGGATCGCTTCAACAGTTCGTCGATGGGGTATTTGAGGAGCACTACTTCACCATCTTCGAGAGCGGTTCCCACAACGACGAACTCAAAAAAATATGCGCACTCGACCTCGTATGCAACAACGCCGACCGCAAGTCCGGGCACTGCATTTTGGGCCGGGACGGAAAGATCTGGGCAATTGACAATGGTCTTTCGTTCCATACAGAACCCAAGGTCCGCACTGTAATTTGGGAGTTCGTCGGAGAACCACTGCCCGACTCAGTCAGGGAAACTTTTGATGAGCTCGCCGCGGGACCCGCAGCATTGGCTCGGACATTGGATGGCCTCCTGAGCCCCACCGAAATTGAAGCGATATCGCATAGGGCCAAGAGTCTGCTGGAACTAGGCGAGTTTCCCTCACCACTCGAAGACGCGTACCCATACCCCTGGCCCCTTATCTGACGCATACCGCCTGCAAGTCCCCTCCCGTAACCGGGAACCTCTAAGGCCGCGCTCCCCTCCCTTAACCGGGAACATCTAAGGCCGGGCAAGCCCCTAAGGCTCAACGATCCCCAGGTCGGTGTTCATTGCCAAAAGCACCTCATTGGCGACCTGTTGCCCGCCGTCGATCGTCAGGTGAATGCCATCCGGGGTCCTCCAAAGCTGCTGGCTCCCGGATTGGCTCGTACCGTAGTCGGTGTATCCACCGTCGGGACCGTCCAGAACCCCCCACGAAGAGACGTAGTAGACCCCGCTGACTGACGAGGCTTCATTCTGGAAGATGTCGTCAAGCGCCCGCATGCCATCGTCGAGGCCCTGGTCGCGCATCGGGGGCATTCCGACCCAGATGACCCTGCTCCCGGCGCTCGTCGCCTCCCTCATGAATGACGCCACTCTCTGGCCGTATGCCGAAGTCCATGATTGGGATCCAACTCTTTGCACCCCGTGTGCGTCGGAGAACGACTGGTAGTCGTTACCTCCCATCATCACGACGGTGAGTTGAGGATGAAGCGTAGAAAGGTCCGAACCGAGCTGGGAAGGCCAGTCGAAATAGTCCGGCCGCGACAGCCCAGTCGAAGGTCGACCATCCAATAGGACCTTGTTGGATCCGGATTCCGCTAGGTCGTTGGAGAGCTGTTGGCCCATATCCTCGCCTATTGAGTCTCCAACGATCAGCACCTTCAGCGGGTTGGCCTGCGATGGCCTGCGATTCACGAAGGCCGGAGGTTGCGGCGCCTGACCGCTCGGCATGTCCCACCATTGGTTCGGTCCCACCAATTCGCCGATGCCCGCTCCGTCTCCAGCCGCACTCTTCAACTCGGCAAGCGACCCCGTCCTGCGGGATTGAACACCTCCGACCACCTCGCGAACGGAGCTCAACCCAACAGGAGCCTTACTTGGATTCCTGGATAAGGATTGGTCGAAAAGATTATCCAGGGTCGCAAGACCTGTGTACTCGGAAACCAGGCGAACTGGCGAAAGCACGTCCATAGCGGCGGTCCTTCGAGCGCCGAGTGGTGACGCCTTGGCTGCCGCATAGAGATTATGGCTGTCCAGCAACAGCCATACGGCGAGACATAACGCGAGGACTACGCCCGTGTGCAAAGCGCTGTTTTCGACGGTCTTGCGGTCCGGGTGCCTCACGCTAAAACCTGTAGTAGATGAAGGGGGCAACGCCTTGCGGCCCCAAGGTGGTGATTACGAGCAGAATTACCCCTAGAGCGAGACCTTTCAGGGCGATGGGGGCCTTATCAAAGCTCCCCATGAGTCGGCGTCCCAGCAATGGCGGCCAATACTGGGCAATCATCGAGACGGCTATGGCTGCAACGACTGTAGGGGTGACGAGCGGCGAGTGAGCTATGGCCGAAAGACCACCGAAACTAAACATCCGCCCCAGCAAGCCAAAAGCATTGCCGAGGGTATCGG
>DAIDIS010000263.1 GCA_027451785.1 Acidimicrobiales bacterium | reverse complement strand
ACTTACATTCCTAGAAGCCGCTTCACTTCCCTGACATCAGATCCGTGCACGGCCGATTCCTTGCTCAGGCGCCGTGTTCGCTTAGACGACTTCTTTTCTAGTAGGTGGGACTTGAAGGCCTTGCGCCGACGTAGGCCACCTGAGCCCGTGACTTTGAACCTCTTTGCGGCACCACTGTGGGTCTTCATCTTTGGCATCTTGGCTTATCCTTCCTAAGCGGTAGCAGAGCTATCGTTTGCCCCGGCGTCCACGACCGGGGATGATGGCTCCGAAGAGCCTTCGCTATCGGCTTCGGGATTGGCACCTTGGCTCTTCGCCGCAGTAGCCGGAGTCCCTGCCGGCTTCTTTGCTGGAGCGAGAACCATTGTCATGTTCCTTCCGTCCAGCTTTGGAGAGGCTTCCACTTTTGCCCCTCCGTCCATGCTCTCGGCGATACGATCGAGAATTTTCATCCCGAGTTCCGGATGATGAACCTCTCGCCCCCTGAACATAATGGTGATCTTGACCTTATGGCCCTCTTCCAGGAATTTCCCAACCTGCCGGGTCTTGGTTTCGAAGTCGCCCTCCCCGATCTTCGGGCGGTACTTCATCTCCTTGATCGTCGAGTGAGACGATTTCCTACGCGATTCTTTCGCGCGCTGTGCTTCGTCGAACTTGAACTTCCCATAGTCCATGATGCGGCAGACAGGAGGGGCTTCCCTGGCCGCCACTTCCACAAGATCGAGATCCTGGTCTCTGGCGATGGACAGTGCTCGCCTGAATGGCACAATGCCTACTTGGCTGCCATCGGCGTCCACTAGCCGTACTTCACTAGCCTGGATTTCTTCGTTGATCCTGGGCTCGTCACTCGGTGCAGCAGGTATGCGGCATCACTCCATTCTAAATTCAGCCGGAAGCGATCCCGCCCTTTTCTTGCGGCTCGATCCCGTGCAGGAGAGCAACGCCACGCAAGCGTGTTGGCGCCGACCTGTCGCACAACCATCCAGGGGATCGGCGGTCAACGAATCAATTCGCTCGTCGCTCGCTCTCGCTTACTTGCATTCCGGTAACCCGGAATCCTGTGGCGTGGCCAGGCGGGGATATTGCCGTATCCCTGCTTTCCATATATGTTGTCCTGCTTAGGGTATCAAATATGAGCACACTATGGACACCTAGCGGCGAAAGACCGATTCCACCCAGACAGGAGGGGGAAGAGGGCACGCCCATTCAACGAACAGGATCTCCAGGCCAGAGCGCCGGAGACAGAGTTTCTGCATCTTCCGGTCGGGCCGAGGCTGCCAATCAGCCTCGGCCCGAGTCAGGTTCGGACGCGGAGCAGGCCGCTGTCGAAGCTCAGATGCGCGAGATGCAAGAGAGGCTGCTGTCGGCACCCTCCGAACAGGTGATTGCGAACCATTGCTACGGGCTTTTCGAGCTGGCAGCCGTATATCTTTCCTCAAGCCCACCTAGGCTCGATGGGGCAAGGCTCGCAATTGACTCTCTGGGTCTTCTGGTGGACGGACTCGGCAACAGACTTGGCGAAGCCGGTCCACAACTCCTGGAAGCCCTTACTCAGATTCGCCTTGCATTTGCTTCGATTGCGAATACGTCGAGACCTGACTCCAACCAAAGTGCGGTTGTCGGAGAGAACGACACCGATACATAAGGGCTGCTCGTCGCTCCGATCAACAATTGCCGCTTAGGACTCACCCAGCTTGGCTATGTTGATTGCTTCCCAGCTACCCTTTTTGCTTCCGGTTACTCGAAAGGCAACTTTCTCGCCTAGGGCGATCTCCCTTGAACCGTCCGCAATATTTACGCAATGGAATGGAAGTGACTCTCCCTTCCTAGTTTCGACAACACCCAATCCACGCTCGGAGTCGAAACCCGAGACGATTCCCAGACATATCTGGTCGGAGAGCCAGTAGCCAGTCAACTCTGCACTTAGCCCAGGTTCGATTTCGCTTGGTACTTTGTCGGGCACGTCACCTCCACCCTGGGTGCAGTTTCATGACCGCTTTGTCAGTGAACGATCTTTGATAGTGCGAGTTCGATGATGTCCGTTGCACCTTTGTCCTTCAAAGCTGGAATCAAGACGTTGACTTCCGATTTCGGGACTACCGTTTCCACTGCATAGCCGACATCTCCCGAAAGCTCGGAAATCGTCGGTGACCTCATCGAGGGGAGTTCTGCCAATACTGCGCTCAGCTGCCCCTTCGACACATTGAGTTTAAGGAGCACCTTCCCCCTGGCTTCAAGGACTCCATTCAACAGAGTCAGGATCTGCTCCATAGCATGTTGCTTTTCCGGATCGGCGTACGAGACCGGATTGGCGATCAGTTCGGTCCTCGAAACCAAAACTGTGTCGATTACCTTCAGTCCCGCCGCCCGCAAAGCACGACCGGTCTCAGTAATTTCAACTACCGCGTCAGCGATCTCCGGTATTTTCGCTTCAGTAGCACCATAGGAAAGCGCTATCTCCGCCTTTACACCACACTCAGCGAAGAACCTCGAAGTGATATGCGGGTACTCGGTGGAAACCCGAACCCCGTGAGGAAGATCCTTGCCCGTGACTGCGGGTGAGTCCCCCGCCACTGCAAGGACCATTTTGATCGGATTATCTGTATTCTTCGAATAGTTGAGCTCGCCCAACGTCTCAACTTTCGAGTCGGTCTCTTCGATCCAATCACGGCCCGTTATCCCAATGTCGAAGAGCCCATCGGCTACATAACGCGGAATCTCTTGGGGCCTGAGGATCCTGATCTCTCCGACTCTCGGATCATCAATGCTCGCTCGGTAGTCGACTTGTGAGCTACGCACTATGCCTAAGTCAGCCGATTCAAAAAGCTCGAATGTCGCCCTCTCCAACGAACCCTTGGGAAGCACTAACCTCAGCTTAGGCTGGCCTTTTACATCACTCAATCGTAAACCCTCGCATTCCTGCACTACCTTCGGGAGGTGGGTGCTAAACCAAACCCGGCGCGTCCCGCTCCTTGAGGTCGGCCTTTTGCCCCGGGAAGCCTACGTAAAAGGTCCGCCATCTCGAGCACACCCATGGTTACGTCGTACCCTGTATCGGCAACCTTCCCCCCAGCACGCTCCAAAGCCTGATCCAATGTTTCGGTCGTCAGAACTCCAAATGCGACAGGAACGCCTGTTTCGAGTTGGACGTCTTGGATTCCCCTGGCACACTCCCCCGCGACAAAGTCGTAGTGGCTGGTCTCGCCTCGAATTACGCATCCTAGGCAGACGACGGCGTCGTACTTGTCGCTCAATGCGAGCTGTCTGGCGACCAATGGAAGCTCAAACGAACCGGGAACCCATGCGACAGTTAATCCCTCGATGGCCCCCACTTCCTGCGCAGCTCTTGATGCTCCTTCAAGCAACTTCAGAGTTATCTCGCCATTAAACCTTGCCGCTACTATTGCCAGCTTCGCTCGATCAGGTGTGCCCACGATCGTTTCGCCCAAGTTCGAAGAAGCCCGCACTGCCTCTTCGCGGCCAACTACCTCGGTCCTCATGGTTTGTCCTCGATTCCCTCGATAAGGTGGCCCATCCGGTCCCTTTTCGTCTGAAGGTAGGTGAGGTTCTCGGGGTTGGGAACCGCTTCGATCGGCACGCGTTCGACTATCTCAAGACCGAATCCTTCAAGCCCACCATATTTCGCTGGATTGTTGGTCATAAGCCTCATTGTCGTGATGCCCAGGTCGACAAGTATCTGGGCACCGATCCCGTACTCCCGCGAGTCAACTGGAAGCCCGAGTTCGATGTTCGCGTCCACCGTGTCACGCCCGTACTCTTGAAGCTGGTATGCACGGAGCTTATGGGCGATGCCGATTCCGCGACCCTCATGCCCCCGAAGGTAGACCACGACTCCAGCTCCCTCGTCGGCAATCATTTTCAAGGAAGCACTGAGTTGATCCCCACAATCACACCGCAATGAGCCGAACACGTCTCCGGTGAGGCACTCGCTATGGACCCGTACGAGAACGTTCTCCTTGCCCGCTACATCTCCGGCCACCATGGCAAGGTGGTGCTCTCCATCCAGAACCGACTCGTACGCAATGCAAGTAAATTCCCCGAACTCAGTGGGAATTCTTGCGTCTACATCTCGCCTGACCAGCTTTTCGTTCAATCTCCTGTAACGAATGAGATCGGCAATCGTAATCAAGCAAAGGCCGTGCTCCTCGGCAAAGGCCTCCAATTCGGGCAACCGAGCCATAGAAGACTTGTCAGCGCTCACCACTTCGCACAGTACCCCCGCCGGATAGAGGCCGGCCGCCCTAGCGAGGTCGATGGCGGCTTCAGTGTGACCGGCCCGCTTTAGTACCCCACCATCGCGATATCGCAGTGGAAGAATGTGCCCGGGCTTCGCCAACTCGGCAGGCTTGGTTTCCGGGTCAATTAGCGCCTGGATCGTGATCGCTCGATCGGAGGCTGAAATTCCGGTTGTGGTGCCCGGCCGGTAGTCAACTGTCACCGTGAAAGCGGTCCTTTGGGCTTCGGTGTTTGCGTCAACCATCAAAGGGAGCTGAAGAGCATCGAGCCGCTCTCCCAGCATGGGCACACAGATCAGTCCAGAGGTATGAGCCAAAAAGAAAGCAATATTGTCCTGAGTGGCGAACTCCGCCGCCATAATTAGGTCGCCCTCGTTCTCGCGGTCCTCGTCGTCCACCACAACCACAATCTCGCCGCGGGCTATGGCCTCGACTGCATCTTCTACCTTAGAGATCGGCATACTCTCTCCATAATGGTGGATGTTCCACGAAACGGCCAACCAATCCGGTCAGCGCCTGGTAAGGCCCTCCAAGTACTTGGCTAAAATGTCGAACTCCAAATTCACCTGAGATCCGGGGCGGAGCCCCCCCAGAGTGGTGACCCCGCGAGTGTGCGGGATTATTGCCACCGAAAAACCTCCGGACCACGCCTCGACGATCGTCAAAGAGACGCCGTCAACGGCAATCGATCCCTTTCCGGTCGCATATTTCGACATCGCGGCCGAGTGAGCGATCTCATACAGATCACCAACTTTTTCCACTTCTCCAGTGCAATCAACGTGCCCTTGGACCACGTGACCACCGAGCCGAGACCCAACGGCGACAGGCCGCTCCAAGTTAACCCGGTCACCCACCTTGAGCCCGCTTAGGTTTGTCCGCGAAAGAGTCTCTTGTACCGCCGCCGCTTCCCACGAACCGCCGTTGAAGGAAGTGACCGTCAAGCAACAGCCATTCACAGCGACCGAGTCCCCCACCGCCATCCCTTCCATGATCAAGGAGGCACCGAAGACGAACTTTCCACCGGATACTTCCAAGACGTTGCCGACTTCTTCGACCAAACCCGTGAACATCCCTATCCGGCCCTTCCCAACTCGATCCTCAAATCTCTTCCCACCAGGTCCACCGAAACAAGCTCTCCCCTCCAAATGCCTTCCATTGAGCTGGGACCCACTCCATCGAACATCACTCTATGGTTGGCTCCGCCGAATATAGCCGGGGCCAAATAGACCACATATCGATCCACCAATCCTTCCGAATGGAAACCGTATGCAGTCCTTGCACCGCCTTCGACCAATACCTGGACGATCCCCCTGTCTCCCAGGCGCTTCAGGATTTCCCTTAGATCCCCCTGCATCGACTCCGCAGGCAACACCTTCGCTCCAGGCGGAATCTCACCCAAGACGACCCTTGTGGGATGCACCCCGGAAACACCATGCCTCACCGTAAGCTCAGGGTCGTCGCAACGAACCGTCCCAGCCCCAACGATCACAGCGCCGGATTCGGCCCTCAGCTCATGAGCGCTCTTCCTGGCTTCGGCGCCTGTGATCCACTTCGACTCACCAGACGCTGTGGCGATAGCCCCGTCAATAGTGGAAGCCAGCTTCAAGACGACCCACGGCATTCCAGTCGTCCTGTGCTTCAAATAGGGTGCCAGTTGGTTCGCCACCAAGCCTTCGCACAGACCCACCTCGACTTCGACCCCAGCAGACCGCAATCGATCGATTCCTTTGCCATTTACGTTCTCGTCTGGATCGGCCAAGCCAACTACAACACGGGATATGCCTGAAGAAATTATCGCCTCGGTGCATGGACCCGTACGGCCGGTGTGGGAGCAGGGTTCGAGCGTTACATACAAAGTTGCCCCGGAAGCCTCTTTGCCGGCCGCTTCCAAAGCTACGACTTCGGCATGCCTTCCACCGGGAGGCTCGGTCGCTCCAAGAAACAGATTGCCTGATGAACTTGCCACCACTGCTCCAACCCACGGGTTCGGAGGCGCTAACTTCCTTGCAGTCCATCCGGCATCGATTGCCTTGGTCATAAGCGCTTCGCCGCCGGGATCGGCCACAGACAGCTACCCGCCCTGATTTGAGACGCTCGTCCTACCCTTGCGGGCAGCCTCTCTTAGCTCCACGACAGCCGACTCGGGGTCATCCTTTCCAAAAATCGCGGAACCCGCAACCAACACAGTCGCCCCAGCCGCGACCACGTCGGCTGCATTGTCTTCACCGATACCCCCGTCGACTTGTATCTCGATATGCCCATCCAGTGCGTTCGCACGTTCCGCCAAAAGCCTGATCTTGTCAAGTGACGACTCGATAAATCCCTGCCCCGCAAAGCCAGGATGTACCGACATCACAAGGACCATGTCCACCATATCCAAGTAGGGAAACACCGATCCGATTTCGGTCTCCGGGTTCACGGCCAGACCAATTTGCATCCCCAGGTCGTTGATCTTTCGAATCAGCTCCTCGGTATCGCCGATCTCAACATGCACAGTGCATCCATCGGCTCCCGCTTCCTTAAACGCCTCAAGATAGTTCTCTGGGTTCGTCATCATGAGGTGGCAGTCGAAAAAGAGATCCGAGTACTTCCGGAGAGACGAAACTACTGGAGGACCAATCGTAAGGTTAGGCACGAAGTGGCCATCCATGACGTCAATGTGGATCCAATCCGCCACCCCGGCAACACCGTCGATGGCTGACTCCAGAAAGCCGAAATCCGCTGACAGGATCGATGGTGCAATCCTTATCGCGTCAAATGGCTCCTGGTTGGCAGGGGCGAGACTCAAATTCTCGCCGCTGCTCGAAACCGTTGGCACTCCAATTTCGTTATTAGCCCTTCGAATCAACGGTGACATCGCTATCCCAGCTTAACCGAGAGGCACGGCAATGGATCTCACCGGGTCAACTGATTCCAAGGTGCGGCTGTTCGGAATCCACCATTTCCACGACATGGAGGTCACGACGACCCGAGATTAATCGGCTCCATCAACGAGATTTTCTTGTGCATTCCATTGAGCCAATCCTTCGCCGCCATCCGCTTTTTGTTCTCCGGCTGTACCTCTACCAGCTTTAGGACGCCATCCCCGCAAATCACCCAATTGCCTTTGGGGATCAATGCACCAGGCCCCAAATCACCCGAGACATCAAGAATTGGCACCCCGGCGTCGTTTGTCCCGGAGGAGGTACTTGATTGCTGGCTTGTGTGCGCGAGAGGAGGTAATGCCGCTCTCGCTACAACCAACCTCTCGCCGGAGAATGTCGTCCACGCTCTGCCGACCTTAACAAGGCGATCTATTTCCGAAGCCGGCCTCGTCCAATCAATACGCAATTCCTCCGGAGTTATCTTGGCTGCCCAAGTTGGATTTCCGATTTGAGGGATGGGCCTTCCCAGGCCGCTCACACCGTTTTGCAGGGCATCCACCAGCATCTCGGAGCCAAGAGAGGCCAAGCGGTGTTTCAATTCAATCGCCGTCTCGGCTGAACCTATATCCACCCGACGAGTTCCGAAGATAGGCCCGGTATCTAGACCTTCCTCAAGCGCCATAAGGCAGACCCCTGTCTCGGAATCACCTGCCAGAATCGCCCTCTCGACCGGAGCAGCCCCTCTCCATCTGGGCAGAAGTGAAAAATGAAGATTTACGAACAACGCTTTGTCGAGCAACTGTCTGGTGATCAGTGCTCCATATGCGACAACAACGCCGAGTTCGAAATCCGGTTCGAGCGCGCTGGACAACTCCGTGGATACGTCCAGACCCATCTCCATGGCCGCGTTTTTCACAGGGCTGGGTGATAGCGAAGAGCCTCTGCCACGTCGTCTGTCCGGCTGAGTTACGACAAGCCTTACGTCGTGACCTGCGTCCACCAGGGCCTCAAGAGGAAGAATCGCAACCTCAGGGGTGCCAAAAAAAACAATCGATGTCAGTGGCCGACCGCCAATGCTAAATAGTCACCTAGAGCGACTGCCTATTCCTGCGGCTATTTTCCCGAATAGGCTCCATCTCCGGCTCCGGAAGGCCCAAAGACCTAGCACGGAGAACCTTCATGGCCTGCTTTCGTTGCTCCTCATCGAGGCGCTCGACAAGGAGCGTTCCCTCCAGATGGTCAACTTCGTGCTGGAACAGCCGCGCCAACAACTCGTCGGCCTCGACCGATACTTCGTTCTCTTCCAAGTCGTACCCGACGAGCAGAACCTGCTTCGGCCTCACGACATCCCAAGCCAGCCCGGGTATTGAAAGGCAACCTTCGTGATACGTCCACTCTCCGCCTCCCGATTCCCGGATTTCCGGATTTATCAATACACCTGGCCCATCGCCAACGTCATAAACGAACAATCGCTTCTGGACACCCACCTGAGGAGCGGCAAGCCCTACGCCCGGTGCATCGTACATAGCGTCGAACATGGCGTCCACCAGTTTGGCCAGCGAGGAGTCAATGTTGTCCACTTCCTTAGCACGTTGCTTCAAAACCGGGTCGCCAAAAGTCCGGATGTCGTAACTGCTCACACTTACAGAGTAACTCTCAACAGAGAGGACCGGAAGCATAAGTCAGCGCCTTGGGAACGCTGGACTCCACCCAGTACCATGCGTTCGACACTTTGAGCAGATAAACAAAATCCGGCTGATTGGTTTCGGTCTGCCCCGACGAGACAACTGTGGCGTTGATCAGCGTGGGCTGAACCCAATACACGTCTGAGCCAAGCGAGACGGCACAACCTTTCCCGTTCAATGTCCAATCCGAGAACGTCAGAAGTTTGCTGACCTGAGACTGAGCATTCGAAAACTGAGCTAAGGTCACACCCTTCTTTTCCGAAGGCTCGAGAACCGAATACAAGTCCGCGTAGTTTTTGGACAACTCATCGGAGATTACCTTTTGCGAAGCCGCAGTCGCCGAGGCAACCTCTGTGCTCTTCAACTTGGTGGCCACCGGCTTTGCGTTTAGTGGAATTGCGGTACCCGCCGATGGCTGCGCAGGCGATGACGAGCACGCTGCCAAAGTGACGGCGGCAAAAGCGGTAGCGACGGCTGTGGCTCTAGTAAACAGTTTCATTTGGCCTTCACTATCCCACATCGGTGGGGCCATAAGCCACCTACACATTGAGCGGGTCGACCTCTATCCGGACCCTCTCGACGGGCCGGATAATACCGCTCAGCGAGTCGCAAAGGTCCTTGTGCCCGCAGGCTCGAATGAGCCATCGCCCAGTATGGTCCGGCCCGGAAACTTCAAGGTTGCGACCTTGTTCCCTCAACTGGCTAACGACATCGTCTCCTCCCGGTCCGGAAACGACTGCGAGAGCACTGTAAGGAGGAAGCCTAAGCTCCTGCCTCAGGCGGTCGTCTCTTTCAAAGACATCTCTGAAATCACAGTTAAGCATCCCCGACACCACCTCGTCGCCGGGTGACCTGGTCTGGAGGATCAACCGGCCGCCAATGGCAGCTCGTGAGGCCTTCGCGAGAATCGAGACAGCTTCCACCTTCGAATTCAGCCTCGAAGCGAAAAGCTGTTGGTCGAAGTCGGCTATAACGACAATCGAGGCTCGCCGCAGCCGGGAGAAGACCGCCTCCGTCCCGACGACGATCTCAGCCCGGTCAAGCCCCAAGCTCTCCTTTTCATTGGTCTTCGCTCCGGTTGCTAAAACCTTGCCGCCGCTAATGTCCGATACCTCCTTAGCCGTCAACTCGACAACCCGGCGACCCTTAGCCAATAGCGCAACCTGCTCTGCGAACCGATTTACGCCCACCCTCAGGTTCTTGAGAGATATCGATCCGCATGACTCACAGACCATGGGGCGCTCTAAACCGCATCTAGGGCACATGAGCTCCTCTGGGCTGCCGGCGATCAATGTCGACCGACACTTGTCGCAAGCGACGAGACTCTTGCAGGCGGCGCAGGCCAATAACCTCGCATAACCGACCCGATTGAAGAGGATAAGCAATTTATCCTTTTCCGAAAAAGCCCCCTCCGCTATTACCCGGGCCAAGACTTTGGTCAACAGGCCGTTCCTAGGATCCTCGGCGCCTAGATCTACAACTTCGGCACGCGTCCAAGAGCGCCTCCAGACAGCACCATCTCCCAGGTGCTCGCCAGCGGATTGGACCCCAGCAGGCAAGTTCTTGCCCCGCTCAGTTTCGCGCGATTTCGAGCCTAGAAACTCCTCAAGCCTCGACACACCCATGCTCGCATGCACGAACTCGGGAAATGCGGCTGGCACCAATGCGAAGGACCGACAACCGTCTCGCTTTGCCCTCTCGGCAAGAAGAACTCCCGCATTCCAGGTAGGGCTCCTGGAGTCGGTGTAGGAATCTTCGTGGGCATCAAGTACAACCGCCGCGCCTAACCGCGGCATTGGGGCCCATGCCGCACCTCTTGTACCAACCACGACTCTGACGCCCAAATAAGCAATCTCCCACTGGTCTGGAAGATTCGCACAGCTAAACCCTCGAGTGCGAAAACGGGCAGACAGCCTTTCTGAGTACCCAGCATTTGGAGCCAGAACCAGCAACGTCGTGCCAGGCTCGATGGAACTCGCAAGATCCGCGAGCCAAGGGAAAGGGTCGAGGTTGGGCCCTCCAACCACCAACTGGGGACCCGGATTACAACTGCGAATTTCCCGCCCAATCTCGATCGCCCTCTCCCCGACATCATTTTCGGTTACGTCCGGGCGGGTGGAATGAACTCGCTTTTCAGGAGTTGCAGCAGCCAGAAAATGGACCGGGTGCCCCGACCACCTCCAGGCGGCCCACGTAGCCAAGCCGACCAAGCCGGAATCCGGTCCTCGACTCAGCACTTTCGTGATCGGTTTTACGCTCTGTCCCAATGGGACAGTCGGGTCCTTAAAGCCGACTACCCAACCGTCGACCTTCCTGGGCCCTAGCTCCACGCGTACAAGGTCTCCCAATAGAGCCTTTTGGCCACCTGGAGCCGGAAGGTAGTCGAGTATTTTGTCCATGCCCTTTACATTGGGCATGACTTCGAGGGCTGAAACACCCTCCGCCATTTCGGTCGTTACCTAAAGCCCCAAGGAAGACTTGAGATCGGAGAGCCTACCCAGCTCCTCCCAGGGGAAGCCGGTCCCCGAACGTCCGAAGTGCCCGTAGGCAGCCGTCTTCTTGTAAATGGGCCGCCTCAGGTCAAGGTCCCTGATTATTGCGGCGGGCCTCAAGTCGAACACCTGGGTGACAGCCTTTTCGATCTGCGCTGGATCAACGTTTTCGGTCCCGAAGGTCTCGACGAGAATGGAAACAGGTTGTGCCACGCCAATGGCATAAGCAACCTGAATCTCACACTTCTTGGCCGCTCCGGAAGCCACCACATGTTTAGCGACCCATCTGGCCGCGTAGGCTGCAGAACGATCCACCTTGGAAGGGTCTTTGCCGGAGAAGGCGCCTCCGCCGTGACGGGCCGCACCCCCATATGTGTCTACGATAATTTTCCGGCCGGTCAACCCGGCGTCGGCATGCGGACCACCCAGCTCGAACTTGCCTGTCGGATTGGTCAATACCTGCACGTCCGAGCAGTCAAGCTCCGCAGGCAGCAATGGCTTGATCACCTGTTCGGTCAAGTCCGGCTTAAGGACCAGGTCCAGATCCAATCCGGGCTGGTGCTGGGTGGATATCAGTACAGTCTTCACGGCCTTCGGAAGGCCGTCCTCATACTGAACCGTGACTTGAGTCTTGCCATCAGGCCTGAGGTATCCAAGTGTCCCGTCCTTGCGTACCTGCGAGAGACGCTCCGACATCCTGTGTGCCAGCCAAATCGGCAACGGCATCAAATCTGGAGTCTCGTCACAGGCATACCCGAACATCATTCCCTGGTCGCCGGCCCCTTGGGAGTTGAGGGAATCCTCCCCCCCGTGTCCTGTCCTCAACTCCAGCGCCTTGTCCACCCCCTGAGAGATGTCGGGGGATTGCTCGTCGATCGAGACAAGAACTCCACAGGTATTCCCGTCGAACCCGAAGGAGGCATTGTCATATCCAATCTCGCAAACAGTCGACCTGACGAGTTTCGGAATATCGACATAGGCGCTGGTTGTGATTTCGCCGGCAACCATCACCAATCCGGTTGTGAGCAGCGTCTCGCAGGCGACCCTGCCCGTGGGATCGTCGGCCAAGATGGCGTCCAACACCGAATCGGAAATTTGGTCTGCCATCTTGTCCGGATGACCTTCGGTCACCGACTCAGATGTGAATGTGTATTGCTTACTCAACTCTCTCTCCCGGATTCCTGGGCCCTGAATCTAATTACGGCTTCCAACACCTTGGCTGCCACTTCACTCTTGGCTGCCAACGGTACCTCGACTTGCCCCCCTCGTGCATCCAGAATCCAAACCGCGTTTTCATCGGACCCGAATCCCGTGCCGGGCCTCGACACGTCATTTACGACAATAATGTCTACGCCCTTGGATGCCAGCTTTTTCCTACCGCTGTCCAAGGCCCCATCTGTCTCTGCAGCGAAACCCACAAGTGTTTGACCCTCCATTGCCTTTCC
>DAIDIS010000262.1 GCA_027451785.1 Acidimicrobiales bacterium | reverse complement strand
AAGCGAACAGCTGTTTGCGCCGGTTCGTTGCCGGAGCAGTGCACGATATTGACAGGAAGAGGTGAAGGTCAATGAGCGATGGAATAAGGGCAGAGACGATTTCGGTCAAGGGATTTGAAGGCGCCGAACTGGAAGCGTTCTTCGCTCAGCCGCTCGATGGGAGCGAAAGGGGCGGCGTGGTGGTTATTCATCACATGCCTGGATACGACGAGCCGACAAAGGAGATCACCCTGAAGCTCGCCATGCATGGGTACCTGGCGATTTGCCCGAATCTTTACTCGAGGGAGACTACTCCGGGAATGGCTCCCGACGATGCGGCGGCGATTGCCCGTGCAAATGGGGGAGTGCCGGACGAGCGTCTGGTTGGCGACGTTGCCGGCTGTGCGGACTTCCTTAGGTCCTTACCGGCTTCCAATAAGAAGGTGGGCACAATCGGGTACTGCTCCGGGGGACGCCAGTCGTTCCTGGCGGGTTGCTCCTTGGACCTCCAGGCCGTAGTCGTCTGCTACGGGGCATTTATGGTGAGAACCCCTCCGAAGGAGTTCCCGTCCAAGGCGGGACCTGTCGCCCACTTGGCTGGATCGTTGTCTGGACCGATGCTTGGGCTTTTCGGTGCGGAGGATTCCTTCCCCACGCCGGAGGAGACCAAGGAGCTTGAAGATATTTTGGACAAGGCCGGGAAGGAATACGAGTTCCATACCTACGAAGGTGCCGGACACGCGTTCTTCGCCACCGACAGACCGAGCTACAGGCCCGAGGCCGCCAAAGACGGCTGGCAGCGGATTTTTGCTTTCTATGGGAAGTACCTGGCTTAGCGATGTGTACTTATGAGACGCAGAAGGTCACCTTGCAGGGATCTGCCAAGTCCGGGTCCGACTGGTTCAAGGCCAAGGAGGCGACTGTCTATTTTGACCACCCGGTCAGTGCTCCTTACGAGCACAGCCTGAACGTCGACGTTTTCGGCAAGGTTGGAGATGAGCACCGAAGAGTGGCGCTTGAGCTGAGTCCTCAGAGCGCGAGGGAGCTGGCCCTATCGATCATCGAGTTGCTGGACTCTTACGCCCCCAGCACGATATGAGCGGAGGCTGAGCGAGGTCGAGGGATCCCTCGACGACATTGGAAAGGTGTACCTCGACCTCGTCCTCGGTCGCAATCTTGTTGGCGATCAACTCGTTCCTGATCATGAAGATGGTTGCCATCTCTAGTCTTTCGCAAGGTTCCATTGAGACCGGGAAGTAGGCATCCGCGCCAACTTCAGAAAGTCCCGCTTCGCGAAACATAGCGGGCAGGCGCCGACCGAAAGCCAGGTCAGCCCCCCTTGATTCAAGTAAATCCCTGAAGCCGTTCCTTATCCTGTTGGCCAGATTGGCCTTGTCGGTCGATTCGTCGATACAGCTCAGTGGTTGCAGTTTCGGATCGGCATCTTCGACAAGAAGCCAGCCTCCGGGTTTGAGGACCGAGATTATTCGCTTGAGGACTTCGTTCCTTGAACTTAGGTGCACGAGAACCAAGCGGGCGTGAACCAAGTCAAAGGATCCGGTGGGCAGAGGGTCGTTCGCAACGTCGTGAGCCTGAACCGAGATATTTCCTGCGGGCGAGTCACTCATTCGGCTGGTGTCTATGTCGGTAGCCAATACATAGCCGGAATCGCCGACAACGCTCGCCAGGTAGGAGGGGATGGACATGCTCCCCGCACCGATTTCCCAGCAGCGCCATCCGGCACGGATGCCGAGACGGTCAGCGTGGGCGACGGTAATTGGGTCGAATATCTCCGCAAGTGCCTCCAGTCTTGCTTCGGCTGCCTCCGCAGAGTTGCTTAGCAGGTACCTTCCGGCGGAGTTCATGTTGGCGGGAAGCTTAGCCCTCGGACATTTTGGCGGCTTCTAAGTCCACGATCTCGCCCTTCCTGAAGAGCGAGAGTGCCAATGCGACGGCGCAGCACCCGAAAAGCATCCAGGACGCAACCGTGAACCCATGCGTCACGAGATCCTTGTTGATCTTCAGTCCGTTGACCACTTCATCCATCACCATCGATGTCGCGCCTATGCCAACGGACGCCCCGATGCTCCTGGTCATGTTCAAGATCCCACTGGCTATGCCGGATTCCGAACGCTTCACCGAGCCCATTATTGCTGCGTTGTTTGCGGGCGTGAACAGCCCCAAGCCCGCACCGAGAAGGGCCAACTCAAACTCGACCGAACTAAGTTTGGCTGTACGGATGGCAAAAAGCAGCAATGCCAAGCTTCCGAATGCCATTCCCATTGAAGTGGGAATCCTCGCGCCGTATCTTTCGGCTAACAGTCCTCCTATGGGAGCTGCAACGGCGAGAAATATTGGCATGATCGTCAGAATCGAGCCTGCGGTACGGGCATTTTCAAGAAACCCTCTTTGCAGGAGAAATGGAACTGCGAACAACGTACCGAACAACACCGTGTACGAGAAGAAGCCACTTGTCAGGCCTTCGGTAAAGGCCCCGATCCTGAAAAGTTGAGGCTTCATCATTGGGTGCTTGGTCCTCTTCTCGTGACCGACGAAGATGAAGCCAAGGAATATGGCGGCGACCGTGAAGATGATAATTCGCGGTGAAAACCAACTCCATGCCGGGCCGAAGGTCAGCACGACGAGCCCTAAGAGGATGGAAGGAAATAGTGCGCCCAGGCCTTTGAAGTCGAAGGGGACTCTACCGGTCAGCTCTCTGGTCCGAGGAATCAAAAACCACGCCGCAACAGCCCCGAGTAATCCGGCCGGTACGTTTACCAAGAATATGAGGCGCCACCCACCTAGTGCGATGAGTGCCCCGCCGATGGTCGGCCCCAGTGCCAACCCGAGCGCTTGGGCGGTTCCTTGGATTCCGATGCCCCGAGCGAGCCTTCCCCTGGGCAAGACGGTGGCGATGATCGCAACACTGTTTGCCTGGAGCATCGCAGCCCCGATTCCTTGAACGAATCGTGCCAGGACCAGAATGATTAGGTTGGGAGCGAAGGCGCAGACCACCGAAGCCGCGATGAACAGGATGAAACCGTAAAAGTAGAGGAGCTTCCGGCCAACCATGTCGGCGACCCGGCCGATCGCCGATACAAGCCCAATAACCATCACCAGATACGAGAGTCCTACCCAGGCGACGGATCCAAAAGCCGCATTAAACGTATGGCGCAAAGTAGGAAACGCGATGGTCACGATGCTGGCATCGAGCTGATTCATGAAGGCCCCGATGCAGACGGTCGCAACCGCTAGCCAGTGAGCGTTTCGCCACTCCCTTATCGGCGCCGGTCTCTGCGCCTCGGTGAGAGCGAGCTCCTTTGCTCTTTTGAGGACCTTTCCCATATTCGACTTGCCTTACGCTACCTTGCCGATCAAGGCGATACTTCCCATTGGCGGAGATGGAAACACCATTGACGGAGATAGCAACTTCGATCGGGGTCGATCGAGCGGAATAGCCCAACTGTGCCCGCTAAACCCGACTTTTATCAATTGACCGAACATACCAATGTAGGTATATTTTAATCAAATGCAAGGCCAAGTGAGCGAAATCGAAGGTCTCGATCGCAAAAGCCCTACTCCCTTGTGGGCTCAGCTGCATGAAATCCTGCTCCGACAACTCGAAAGTGGCGAGTTCGAGCGCGAATTCCCGGGCGAGCACGCGATTGCAGCTCAGTACGGGGTTAGCCGCAATACGGTTCGGGAAGCCCTGAGGCGACTCAGGTCCGAAGGCATGGTCATAGCCGAGAGAGGGCGGAAGCCTCGCGTCGGGGGAGCCCCTCCGATCACGCAAAACTTGGGGTCCCTTTACAGCCTCTTTTCGTCTGTCGAGTCCAACGGTTTGGATCAGCGAAGCGAAGTACGAGCGATGGACATCCGAGTGGACGCGATCGCAGCGGCTCAACTGGGATTGGAGCCCAGATCAGAGCTTTTCCACCTTGAGCGGATCAGGATTGTGGAGGAGGAGCCTCTTGCAGTCGACAGGATCTGGGTGCCTGCGAATATCGGGCGAGAGCTGTTGGATGCCGACTTCACGCGTTCGGGCTTTTATGACGTGCTGGCTCGATTGGCCGGAGTAACCCTTGATTCGGGAAACGAGATAATCCGGGCAGTAGTTCCCTCAAATGTGGACCGAGTTCTCCTGGCAGTTGATAGTGACGCGGCAGCCCTGTCGATCGAAAGAGTTTCCCGGTCGGGCGACGTAGCCGTTGAGTGGCGTAAGACCATCGTTCGAGGAGACCGGTTCTCGGTGGCTGCGGAGTTCACGTCCAAAGCTGCCTATTCCAAGTCCGGCTAGGCCCGTGGCTGCCTATTCCAAGTCCGGCTAGGAGAGCGGCTGTCAGGAAAGTGCCGCGTCTTTGGCTTCCTGGTCCCGGTAATTCATAATTGTTGTATGCGGCACGCTGGGGCAGAAACTTCTTACAAGCTATACCGCTTTTACCCAGTTCAAATCTGCCTTGCCTACGGACTTCTGGCGGTCTCTATGGTGCTGGCTATTCACAAGGCGGTCATTAATTACCCTTCATGGAAGGTGATTTGGCCGGTGTTTCCGGCTTTTGGGTTCTTCTGGAACACCTATTGGATCCTTGGCCGGGTCTCTTTGGAGTTGAAATCCAAGAACGGTGAAGTTCATTGGCGCTCGCCTCTTCGGCGGGGTGTCGTGCCTATCTCTGAGCTGCGCCACGCTCGTCCCGCAAAGTTCAGCGGCAGCTTTCAGGTTTACGAGACAGGTGAAGGGACGGCTTTCGTTGCCGGTGTCTGGAAGGGGCTCGACGGTTTCAACGAGAATCTGAGGGCCAGCAACCCCCACTTTTCCTATCGCTTCGGTCGCCAATGGAAATTGGTCCAGCGCTGGCCGGGCAAGGCACGCATAATGCCGATTGAGCCGGAGTCCGTAGCCGACAACGCAGCATAAATTGGCTAGCTGGGCGTAATAAATCTGCGCCTAGCGCCTAGCGCCTAGCGCCTAGCGCCTAGCGCCACCTGGGCGAATCGACAGTGTGGCGAGCGACCTGGCTGAGAGACCATAACCCGCCTGCTTGATCGACAGCCGGATCGACCGCCGAGAGGCCCCCAAGGCAGCTTCTCAAAAATTCCCTCTTGAAGTGCGAGTGCGCCCTTATTCGTTGACGGATTGCGGCTAATCTCTTGGGGTCGCGTGAAAAAGCTCTTCCGATCGCTCAGGACCGTCATTGTGGCGGGGTTGGTATCCGCAATAGTCGTTGCCGTCGCGGTTCCGGTGGCTTCGTTCGCCATATCGGCAATTGGCGCGAAGGTTCCGATGCAGCCCCTCATTGTTAGGCCGGAAGCATTACCCTCTCAGGTCTTTGACGATCATGGGAATTTGATCGGCACTTTCTCGGACGCCGACTACACCAACCCGGTGCCGCTTTCTAAAGTCCCGCCGGTCTTGGAGCACGCAGTCTTGGACGCCGAGGACCATAATTATTTTGTCCACGGTCCAATCGATGTCAGGTCGATTGCACGTGCGGCCGAGAACGACATCCTTCACTCCGGCTCACTTCAGGGCGGCTCGACCATCACTCAACAGGTGGTCAAGAACGAGGTGCTGACGCCACAGCGCACGATCTCCCGCAAGATCACCGAATTGATCGACTCATACCGAATCTCGAACATCATGACCAAGAAACAGATTCTGGAGCGTTACCTCAATTCGGTCTACTTCGGGCGTGGTGCCTATGGGGTCGATGCCGCGGTACACGTCTATTTCAATGAACCGCTGAGCCAGGTGACTGCGGCTCAGGCGGCATTGCTCGCGGGGCTGATCAGGAACCCTACCCTTTACGACCCGCTGGCTAACCCGATCAATGCGAAGAATCGCCGCCAGGAAGTCCTGAGCCAGATGGTCCAATACCATGACCTCTCAGCCTCGGCTGCGAAGATTTCCGGAGCTGCTCCGCTCCCGACCACCGTCAACCCTCCGGCCACCAAGCCTCAAAACCCATTCATCACTGCAGTCCAGTACAACCTGGAGCACGACCCTGAGTTCAGTGCACTTGGCACTCAGCGCGACAACGCCATCTTCAAGGGTGGCCTCAAGATCTACACTTCTTTCGACGCAACGCTTCAGTCCGATGCGGACAAGGCGGTTGCCGATAACCTCCCCAACACACATAATCGCTACACGGTTGCCATGGTCGTGATGGATCCCAAGAACGGCTATGTCAGAGCGATCGAATCAGGCAACCCTGACACGGTGAACGGCTATGACGTGGCGACGGGATATGGTGGAGCCAGTCAGAACCCGGGGAGACCAACCGGATCGACATTCAAGCCGATCGTTTTGCTGGATGCCTTGCAAAAGGGTATCGGCCCTAACACGACTGTGGACGGGACGGCCCCGTGCGATATCAACGGAACTCAGATTTTCAATGCCGAGGGTCCAGGCGGCAACATAGTCAGTTTGAATGACGCGTTGGTCAATTCGATCAACTGCGCCTATATCCACCTCGGTATGTCCATTGGCCTCCAGAGTGTCGTTGACACTGCCCATGCGCTCGGAGTCACCAACCACTTGGACGCCTACCCCGACCTAAGCATCGGGGTTGAGGACATCACCCCATTGCAGATGGCTTCCGTCTATTCGACCATTGACGACGACGGCGTTTACCACAAGCCGATGTTTGTGGAGAAGGTCACTGATTTTCAAGGCCATGTCCTCTACCAAGGCCCGACCCCCGGAGTTAAGGCAGCAACCAAAGACGCAGCTCGAGAAACGGCAAAAGTCATGGAGGGCGTAATCACCAGCGGTACCGCCACGGATGCGGCGATCGGAAGGCCAGCGGCGGGCAAGACCGGAACCGGGGAGAACTACCGTGATGCATGGTTCATCGGCTTCGTTCCTCAATTAGTGACGGCAGTATGGATGGGCGACCCCAAGTCCGAGGCTGATGGAATGACTTCGATTCCTGGGTATGGCGATATGTATGGCAATGGAGTGCCGGCCCTCACCTGGAGGGATTTCATGCTTATGGCTTTGAAAAACCAGCCGGTCGAAGACTTCCCGAATCCGTCGTCGGTTCCGCCAAGCGCGGGATTCCTTGGTCAGTTGAGCCAGGCCGGTGAGTCCACGAGCACAACGACGACCTCGACGACCGATGCGTCTGGCTCCAGTACGTCTTCGACAACGTCCACATCCGCAGGCAACGGCAACTCCGGAGGACCCGGCGGTGGAGGACCCGGTAACTCCGGCGGTGGCGGACCCGGCGGTGGAGGTAGCTCCACCACTTCCACCTCTCAGGCACCACCTGATACGACATCGACGACCCTGCCGCCGACCACTACGACGGTGCCCGTCATCCCGACACCGACTTCCCCTCCGGCTGGTTAGGTAACGCGCCTGCGATCGAGAGGCAGAACGACCGTCTCGCAGCGGCACCGCATCCCGGTATGCTTGGCATCGTGACCGAAGAGACTAAAGCTGGTGGACTCGGTGCACTGATCGGGCTTCAAGAAATTGACACGAAGATTGTTCAGGCGCTCTACCGGATCGAGAAGGCTCCCGAGAAGGAGGCAATATCGCTCCTCCAGACTCGGTTGGTTGTCTTGGACGGAGACTTGTCGGACCTGGCGGGTCGGCGTGCTCCCGTTGAGACGAAGATGAAGGAGTTGGAGGAGCGGATCGCTTCGACTTCCAAGCGAATTTCCGAGATCGATAAGGCTTTATATTCCGGAACTGTCAGTGCCTCCAAGGACTTGCAGGCAATGAGCCACGAGATTGACCAACTCAAGTCTCAAAAAAGCGAACTTGAAGATAGTGAGCTTGAGTTGATGGAAGCGGCGGAGGTATTCGATCAGGAGGCCTCAGCAATTGACGAGAAACAAAGTGAGCTGACACAGGAGCTGGCGAGCTTGAAGACGGCTCTGGCCGTTACGGAAGCTGAAGTCGCCGCTCAAGTTGCAGAGCTCCAATTGGCCAGGGCTGAACGGGCTTCATTGGTGCCGGCCGCGATCTTGGCGACGTATGACTCGATCAGGGAACACGAGGGGGGCGTCGGCGCTGCGGAGGTGGTCCACGGAGCTTGTGGCGGTTGTCACTTGAAGCTCTCGGCAACTGAGATGGACCGCCTTCACCACATGGACCCCGAAAAGCCGGTTCTTTGCGAGCAGTGCGGAAGGATCCTGGTCCCCTGAGCAAGGTGTATTTGGTCCGCCATGGTGAGACTGAAGCAAACAAGGCCGGGTTGCTATTGGGTAGAACCGACCTCGGCCTGACTGAAACCGGGATTGCTCAGGCTCGATCCGTCAGGGAACTGTTGCCTTCGGAATGCCGCGTAATCTCGTCGCCTTTGGCTCGTGCCAGGCAAAGCGCTTCGCTTGCATTCCCAGGGGCCGAAATCGAAGTGGACCCGGATTGGGTTGAGGTCTCCTATGGATCCTTGGAAGGGATCAAGCTTCAGGATGTGGATCCGGACATGCGCCTGCAGTGGATGGGCGACGCCGCCTACAGCCCGCCCGGCGGCGAGTCGTTGGCGAAGGTGGCCCAAAGGGTTGGAAGGTCGCTGAAGAAGATCGCTGCCGACGGACGTGATACAGCGGTATTCAGTCACGTCTCGCCGATAAAGTGCGCAGTTACC
>DAIDIS010000261.1 GCA_027451785.1 Acidimicrobiales bacterium | reverse complement strand
AAGATTTTCGGAGGGGACGCCGATAGCGCCCGCTAACATCGCCTCGGCTTCGGTCGGATCGGGGTATCTCGAGATGGATCCGCAATGGGCTTCAACCAGCTTGAGGACATCAGGAGCAACAGGATTGAAGCTCGCCGAGAGGTCGAGTACTGCATCTACGGGGATACCAAGCGACAGAGCGAGCTTGTACCCGTCCCCCCCATGGGAACCAGGCTCGGGTGCTTTGAACACGGCTGCAAGGCTACACCGCCGCGATTGCCCTCTCTTCACTTCGACGATTGCGTCGATTGATTCGGACCAGGTACCTGGAGGTGGTGACCAGTAACCCTGCCGAGATGATGGTGACCGACTTAGAGATGCTGACTGCCCGGCCTATGTCGTGAATTGTCGGAGCTGGGCCCGAGCCGAATGACGGGGTATCAAGCTCGTGCCCTCGCGACGGCTTACTCCTGCCATCGGCCTTCTCCGGGTATTGAGCCCCCCGACCCAAAGAAACCTTCAAGGCACCGGCGAAGGCGGCTTCCATTAGTCCGGCATTGGGCGACTCGTGATTTTTGGAATACTCACGGACGGCTGAGAGGACAGAGGGAGATCTAAGCGGCATCGCTATCAGCAAGGAAAGTAGGGACAACCTTGCCGGCAGATAGCAGGCCGCGTCATCAGCCCTCGCCGATGCCCACCCGAAATTGCGGTACCGCTGTGATTTGTAGCCGACCATCGAATCCAGCGTATTCAGGGCCCTGAACCCCGCCGAACCATGGGCCCCAAGAACACTTCCCCAGAACAGAGGGCCGACAACGGCGTCCACTGTCCCCTCTGCGACGGCTTCAATCGCCGCAGCGCATACTTCGCCGACGCTTAGCGTTTCCGTACTACGGCCGACAATCGCAGATAAGGACCTCCTCGCCGCGACAAGGTCACCTGACTCCAGTAGATACTTGACTTCGAGCGCCTGACCCCAAAGACCGCTAGGCGCCGACGCAACATACGAGGAGGCGACGTTGCGAGCCCATCCTCGCGGCACAAGTGCTTGAGGCACCATTGCCCCTGCAAGCGCTGTAGCGGTGTAAATGGCACCCGAACCCTTGGAATCTCGCCACATCCGCTGCTCCAATTTTTCAAGGAAAGACCCGAAGACCGCGACGGGATGAGGATTCAAGAATCGCTCTCCGATAGCCATGTCGATCGCCGTACCTGCACTCGCTGCGACGGCATTTCTGTAAGCGTCAACCACCATCCGGCTCTCTCACTTTGATTCCATTTACCAAGCGGCCGACATCACAACCAACGCGACAGTCTCCATCACTAAACCACATGCCCCTAATACGTCTCCCGTATACCCACCCAGCCGGATTTCCGAGAGTGAAAGGGTCAGGGCACCCGCAGCTAAATACGCTCCGACCATCACCACCGCCTCAAGCGGATTACCCAACCCGACCCACAAAAGCGCAAGTGGGATAACCGCGATCGCAGACACCAGCCAGATCCCCGATAGGTACCCGCCCGAGACTTTCCCTTCCGCAAGAGCGGCGGCCAGTCCCTGGGTTCTGGCGTATTTCATAACCCTTAGGGCCATGGCCATAGATGCCCTGGAAGCGCACCAGATACCCGCCATTACCGCCGCGCTTTGGCTCACACCGAGATGAACTGATGAAAGAGCGACCACCCTCATCAGTAAAATCACTACCACTGCGACGACTCCCAAGGCGCCGACACGGGGATCCCTCATTACTTCGAGACGCCGCTCACGTTCCATTGAGGCAGTGGAAAGGAGCCCGTCTGCTGCATCGGCCAGCCCGTCAAGATGCAGGCCGCCGGTAAATACAGCGTCGGCACCGACTATCAAGGTAGCTGCCACTAAGGGAGCGAATGCTTGCTCGAGCACCCACCAGCCCACCCCCAAAACTGCACCCAAAGCCAGCCCAACGAGCGGAAATGCGAGTGCCGAACCCTTGGTAAGGCGTCTTGCGCCGCCAAATACGGTCAAGAACGAGATCGCACCCAAGAAGTCGCTCAACTTCGTCACTAATCCTTGGCCCAAGAGGGCAACTTACTCGGCGAAAGGCGAACCGGTAACCCGACGCTAACCTGCCAGACCTCATCGGCAGTTGCCGCGAGGACTTGGTTGAAGGCGCCAAGGGCATCCCGGAACCTGTTCCCTGCCATCGTCTCCGGATGGACAGACAACCCGACCTCGTCAGTAACGATCACCAGATTTCTCGGGCCGCTTCCGCTGAAGTATGTCGAGATTCTTTCCGCAAATCCCCGAGCATCACCGTCAAAGAATTCCAGGGCGGAAACGACAGACCCGAAGGAATCGAGAAGAACCGTGCCTTCCAGACCTTCCAGCCTCTCCGCTAAGTCTGCAAGGGTGATCACCGCGTTTGAGGATGCAGATGCCCGAGCACCTTCGGACACCGGCAGGTCGCTTGAAGCCGCTGACGAGTCTCTATTACAAGAATCCTCGTAGGCGCCCATCCATGGTCGAAGCGAGTCTCCGAACAGCTCCACGGTCAGCCATTCTCCACCGCGGCGCCTTCTGTGCACGGCAATCCTTGAAGCAAGGTCGGCATCGAAACTCGGGTCACCCTCGGGCGCAAGATAGGTTGTAGCAACGTAGGCCAGCGGTGGATTCTTCTGCGAAAGTTGGCGTGCGCACTTCTCGGCAAGCGAGGACTTACCGGACCTTGCGCCTCCAACAAAAAGGACTATCACGCCGCGAAACACTACCTTTGATGCCATGGAGACCGACAGCACGCAGGGGCCCAGAGGAAGCGCAAAGATCAAGGAGCGGAAGAGAGTTCCTTCAATCGTGCTGGTGAACACGGGCGAAGGTAAGGGAAAGTCGTCGGCGGCTTTTGGGGTTATGGGTCGAGGATGGGCGAGAGGTTGGAGAGTCGGCGTAGTCCAGTTCATAAAGTCTGGGAAGTGGAAAACGGGTGAGCGCAAGTTGGCAGATCACCTTTCGATTCCTTGGCACACTCTCGGAGATGGATTCACCTGGGAATCCGGCGACTTGGACGAAACCGCAGCCAAGGGCCGGCATGCTTTTGATGTTGCCAAGGAGATGATGTCCTCCGGCGACTTCGACCTCCTCATCTTGGACGAAATTACCTATGCAATGAAATACGGGTGGGTCCCGGTGGAGGAGGTTGTTGAGGCCATCCAGGCGCGAGCTCCCAAAACCAACCTCGTGCTTACCGGAAGAAATGCTCCCGATGAGATAATTGCCGTTGCGGATACCGTGACCCAGATGACAAAGGTTAAACACGCTTTCGACGAAGGAATTACCGCCATGAAAGGCATCGAGTTCTGAGGAAGGTTGCTGTTACGCCAGCCGCCTTCCACAACGAACTGGGTCCCCGGGTAGTAATTGCAGGTACGAGTTCGGGTGCCGGAAAGACGACGGTTGCAACCGGGCTGATGAAGGCCTTGACGGCACGGGGACTCAAGGTTTCACCTGCAAAGGTTGGCCCTGATTACATTGACCCCGGCTACCATGCCTTGGCGTGCGGAAGGGCCGGGGTAAATCTCGACGAGTGGATATGCGGGAGGCAATCTTTGCTGCAGTCTGCAGGAGCCCGCTTTACAGGCACCGACGGGGCTGATGTTATGGTCGTGGAAGGCGTAATGGGCATGTTCGACGGCGCCGCCGAGGCAAGTGGGCCGGGCAACAATGACCCCGCTCTATTGGGTGATTACGACCCAAGGTGCTCACTCGGCTCAACAGCCTCCGTTGCACGGAGCTTGAGGTCCCCGGTTGTGCTGGTTGTCGATTCCCGATCACTCAGCTCTTCTGCTGGTGCCGTTGTTATGGGATTCAGCCGGTTCAACCCAGAGATCAACATTGCCGGGATTGTGCTCAATGGAGTCGCAAGCCCAAATCACGATTCGGAACTGCGAGCTTCGATTTCATCTTTGGGAAGGTCCGCTCCCCCCATCCTAGGTTCTTTGCCGCGCGATCCTTCGCTTTCTTGGAGGGACCGACATCTAGGCCTTGTTCCCGTCGCAGAGCGATTGCCGTCAGCCGTTGATTCCTTGGAAATGCTTGGTGCGGCGGTCGAAGCTCACCTGGACGTTGACGGTATTCTCGCCGTGGCAAGGCGGGCTGAGACGCTTCGAGTGGCCACGCCTCCAAGGCCACAATTCTGCGGATCGCCGACAGTGGCGGTTGCATCCGGCAAGGCGTTTACGTTTGCCTATTCAGAGAACCTCGAAATATTGGCTCAAGCAGGAGCAACGATCGCCCCCTTCGACCCATTGACGGACGAAGCGCTCCCCCACGGAACCGACGGCCTTTACCTTGGAGGGGGATTTCCTGAGATATACGCTCCCAAGCTCTCATCCAACACGCCGTTAATGCGACAAATTAGGGCGGCCTTCAATGAGGGAATGCCAACCTGGGCGGAATGTGCCGGGATGATGTACCTCTCCTCCTCCGTGGACGGCCACCCTATGTGTGACTTGATTCCAGCCGAGTGCACGATGTCGCCGACGCTAACTCTGGGGTATCGAAGGGCAATCTCTATGACCGAGAATGTCTTAGGTCCTGCGGGCGCCGTCATGTGGGGCCATGAGTTTCATTACTCACGGTCGTCACCACCAGGTTCCTCATTGGAGTTGTCAGGTAGGCAAGGAACCACTTCGGGAGGTTTCGCTGGTGCAAATTTTCTAGCCTCCTACCTGCATGTTTTGCTTCCAGGATCGCTTCAGCTTGCCGAGCGCTTTGTATCCGCCTGTGCTTGTCGGTGAGAATTGATGCCAAATGATTTTTCGGGAGAAGCATACGCGCGCAGCAGAAAGGGCACTTGAGGCGGTCAAGCAATCGCCCCTGGCCATTCGGGTCGCAATGACCATAGCTTCAGCCGGATCACTGCTTGCCGCCTGCACAACAGCAAACGCGGTTTCAGGTCAGGTGATATCCAGCGTCGCAGCGCCCGCTGCGTTCTCCATGCCCGGGTCCGCTCTCAACTCGGTTTCATGTGGGTCACCCACAGCCTGCGTTGCCGTAGGCAGCTCGGGAGAAATCCTCTTTTCGGGGGACGAAGGCAAAACTTGGCAGCGTTCGGCCGAAGATGCAAATGGGCAGCTCACTTCGGTCTCTTGTGCAAACAGTCAATCGTGCATTGCAGTGGGCTCCCAAGGCCTGGCCATATCGTCAACCGATGGTGGCGTCCACTGGTCGGCTAAGGACAGCGGCGGGTCCTCCGATCTCACCAGCATCTCATGTGCCACGCCTCAATCGTGTACCGCGGTCGGAAGCGGAGGCTCTGCGATCTCTACAGACGATGCTGGTGCGCATTGGAAGGTGATCAACCTTCCGGGAGTCCGGCAAGGCGACATGCTTACTTCAGTCAGTTGCGGCGCCCCTTCCGATTGCGTAATTGTGGGTGGCTCTCTCAACCATTACTGGGCAGCTTCCGGGCGAGCTTGGCACGAATTCCCCTTTAAGGGCTCGGACTCGTTGGTTTCGGTCTCTTGTGCCCGTCCAGGAGGTAGGTGCGTCGGGGTCGGTTCAAACGGGAGCGTCCTATACAGCTCCGACTCGGCAGTTACCTGGCAAAATTCCGTTCAGGTCGCTCCTCGCGGTTCCGACTTCGTGACCTGCCCGATACAGGTAAGGTGCTACATCTCGGGCGCCAAGGCACCGAAGTTCGGCTCCAACTTGATTCTTGGCACCAGCAACTACGGCGAGAATTGGGCCTTGGAGGATGCGGGCACGACAGAAACAATACGCTCGATGTCCTGCGGCTTGCCTTGGACCTGCTCTTTGGTTGGGGATGCTGAAACGACGCTGACCACCCCGGACGGGGGGCAGTCGTTCGTGTTCTCCGCCTCCGCAGCTCCCAAACCAAGCCCCTTGAATGCCATGGTGGTTGGCGACTCCGTCTCTGTAACCCTCGCCATGGGATTGTATGACGTCGGCAAGGAATACGGCTTCAACATCACTAACGACGGCATAATCGGTTGCGGAATTGCATCCGGGGGCGGAATTCGATTCCAGACCTTTGTCCAGCCGACTCCACAGCAGCTCCCGGGGCCGTGCAATGGCTTACCCACTTCCGAACAGTGGCAACAGATGTACCAGAAAGACGTAAGCACAGTGAATCCCCAAATAGCGATCCTGCTCGCAGGTCGCTGGGAAACGGTAGACCGAATCTACAACGGCCACTGGACCAATATCTTGGACCCCGCATACGCCGCATACGTTGCCTCCCAGCTCGACACCGCCGTCAATATTCTGTCCGCTAAGGGAGCCAAGGTAGTGCTCCTGACCGCACCGGATATAGGGGCTCTCCCTCCTCCCTCGTCTGGAGGAGATTGGCCCGAAGACAACCCTGCCAGAACTCAGAAGTACAACTCACTGCTTTACGCCGAGGCAGCTAAACACCCCGGAATTGTCTCCGTGGTCGACATGAACACGCCTTTGGACCCAACCGGCTCGTTCGACCTTTATATCAATGGACTTCGAGTCAGAACGCCCGATGGCATACACATGAGCTACGGAGGCGATGAATGGCTAGCTCCGTGGCTATTGCCGGCTATCCGCAACTCCGCCGGTCTCTAAAGCGATGACAAAGATCGGCAAACTATACGGTGTCGGTGTCGGCCCAGGCGATCCGGAACTCCTGACGATGAAGGCAATGAGGATCCTTCGAGAAGCTCATAGGGTCGTCGCACCCGTTTCCAGCGATTCGGCCGAGGGACGTGCCGAATCAATCGTGAGGCGAGCAATACCTGATGTAACGATCGAGCGCGTCCTGATCTCCATGAGTCCCCAGCCGGTTCAAGGACGGGATAGCGCTCCGACAGGAGGGACAAGCGCTGATCAAGGCGGAGGTACCGATGGCTACCACAGCAAAGACTCCGGGTATGAAAGAGCCGCGAGGGCAATCACAACTTGGCTCGAAGCAGGCGAAGACGTCGCATTTGTCACCCTTGGAGATCCGCATATCTACTCGACTTTCACGTCGATAGCGGCTGCCGTTATCAGGATGCTTCCAGTGGTTGAGATTGAGACGGTGGAAGGGATCATGGCATTCCAGTCACTCGCCGCCAGAACATCCACTACCGTTTGCGACGCGGAAGAATCGCTCACACTAGTAACCGCAATTCGTGACACCTCCGCCCTCGAAAGGCATCTCACCGACGGCACAACCGCAATAGTTGTGTACAAGGGAGGGTCGCGCCTTCCTGAAATCGCCTCCCTCCTTAGGGACACGGGCCGTTCAAAGGGTGCGGTCGCCGGCGAGTTGATAGGCTTGGCAGGCGAGAGAGTCACCTCGCTCGACAATGACGAAGAATTACCTTCGAGCTACCTGTCGACCGTACTCATTCCAAGCCGAAGCATGACGAAGACCGTTGAAGCGGGGGAAGGACCAGCTTGATCAGCTTTGTCGGAGCAGGCCCAGGCGCACCGGATCTCTTGACCATCCGCGCAAGAGACAGGCTGGAAGCGGCGAACATCGTCATTTGGGCGTCTTCACTCGTGCCGGAGGAAATCCTGGAAGTTTGTCGCGAAGACGCGATGATCTTGGACTCGGCAGGAATGACACTCGAAGACGTCATCGGTGTCTACGAGGCGAACCCGGACGCGTGCATCGTCAGGCTTCACTCGGGCGACCCTTCGGTCTACGGCGCCATAGGCGAGCAAATCGAATGGTGCAAGCAGAACGACAGAGACTTTGAGATTGTCCCGGGAGTCAGCTCGTTCTCGGCTTCCGCTGCGATTTTGGCTCGGGAGCTCACGGTTCCAAAGGTATCTCAGTCGATCGTCTTGACCAGGCTTGCCGGGCGGACTGCGAACTCCGTCCCAGACGGTGAATCGTTGGAGCGCTACGCTGCTGTCGGCGGTTCTCTGTGCATTTTCTTAGCTGGAGCCAGGCCCCGCGAGCTCCAAGACCAGCTCCTAGGACCGACAAGCGTGTTCACGCCCCAGACTCCCGCCGCGGTCTTCTATCGGGCTACTTGGCCTGACGAGATTGTCGTCGAAACAACAATCGGCGAACTTGCCGAGACGATCCGATCGATCGGAAAAACCGTAACGGTCTTGGTACTGGTTGGCGAAGCTCTCGGCAATAGCGGAGCTAGGAGTCACCTTTACTCACCCGATTATGCCCACAGATTCAGGAACAGATCCGTCGCAGGCTCTACGGCCGGTAGGCCGTCCGCAAGACTGTTGCGGGAACGAGCGGGCTCTGCACCAACGGACGAAAATTGGAACCGTTCGAGCCGGAACTAAGCGACGAGATCGCCGAGGCGCGAGGGAGCCTAAGGAACGGGTGGACTACCGGAACCTGTGCTTCAGCCGCTGCCAAAGCCGCTGTGATAGGCCTCCTGAAAGGTGTCGTTCCACCCGAAGTCGAGGTTGTGTTGCCGAAAGGCGAGCGTATGTTCTTTCCCGTCACCCACCAACTTGAAGCTGAAGCTAATGCGGTGGACGACCCTGGGAACAGCTCCGTCAATTGCAGCAACGACATGCAAGTAAGTGCCGTTGTCATCAAAGACGCAGGTGATGACCCTGACTGCACTGACGGTGCTCGGATGACGGCATGCGTACGATGGCTCAACTTTGTGGAGACACAGGACGCCGTTTCCGAGTTGAATCAACGCAGCGGAGGAGTCGTTCGTAACAAAGGCACCAAAGTTGTCGCAGCGCCTGGAAGCCCCGCAGGAATTGAGTGGATCCGGATGGTCGCCGGAAGCGGAGTGGGAACCATTACCAAACCTGGGCTTGGGCTTGAAGTCGGCGATCCTGCAATCAACCCGGTTCCCACCAGAATGATTGTCGAGAATGTAGCCGAGGCTCTCGTTTCGGGCGCCGCCGAAGAAGAGTCGATTAGCGAGCTCGAATTTCACAAGAGCGTCAAGGTCGGCGCGGGGCGCCGGCAAAAGGCGGGTGACGGACCGGTCGGACTTGAGATCGTCTTCAGCGTTCCAGGCGGCGAAGCCATGGCCGAGAAGACTACAAATGATCGCCTTGGGATTGTGGGCGGAATCTCGATTCTCGGGACCACTGGGATCGTGAAGCCCTTCTCCACCGCTGCTTACAGGTCATCAGTTGTCCAGCAGATCGAAGTTGCCAAAGCCCAGGGTGAGAGCCGAATCGTACTTTGCACCGGCTATCGAACGGAGAGGCTCGCCTTCCGATTACGACCCGAGTTGGACAAGGTGTGCATCGTTGAAGTCGGCGACTTCACCGGCATTGCTCTGAGGAAGTGTGCCTCTCTGGGAATCGGCGAGGTGCTTTTTGTCGGTATGGCGGGCAAGATCGCCAAGCTCGCACAAGGGATCATGATGACCCACTACAGGCGGTCCATTGTTGATGTCGAACTCATGGCAAGGGCTGCAACCGAATCCGGCGCCGCGCCGACGCTTGTAAAGGCAGCAACTGAAACTACAACGGCGCGGCACTTCGCCGAAACATGTGTCTCGGCAGGAAACAATTCTCCGCTGGAACTCATGTGCAAATGGGCATCTCGGTCCTGCGAGCAGTTCACAGATCACAAGCTCCCGGTCGAAGTGGTTATGTCGGATTTTGACGGTGAGACCGTCTTGGCCAGCTCATTTGGGAATTGAGCGGCGACGATTGACAGGCCAAGTCGCTGGAAAAAGGATTGCCGTCATTGGGGTGACAACCTTGACGTCGCGTGCGCCGGGTTCGCAACCCGTAGCACACTGGCCCGACCCCGAATGCGCTCAGCTTGTCTCGAAGGCTGTTGTTGTTGCTGGTAGCGAACGACTTCTCGCTGCCGCAGGCAATGAAATCGGACATTCCCAGAAGAAGCTTTTCCTTGGCTCCGGCAAACTCTCGCTCCAGGAGCTTCTCGACAACTTGGCCGAAACCTCTGGACCGATTTGCGTACTGGCTTCCGGGGATCCTGGGTTTTTCGGGATTGTGAATGCCTTATCGGACCGCTTCGGTCGAGAGGCTCTCGATATACGTCCTTCCCCATCTTCAGTATCGCTGGCCTTTGCGCGGCTGGGTCTTGCCTGGGACGATGCGACCGTTGTTTCCGCTCACGGAAGGCCCCTTGTGGACGCCGTCTCCTTAGCTGCATCTTCACGAAAGGTTGCGATCCTCACCTCTCCACAGAGCCCCCCTGAAACAATCGGTCGGCATCTGGCGTCGCGCGACCACACTTTCACCAACGCGGCAGTCTGCTCGCACTTGGGCTCTCCAAGCGAGAAGGTCGATGTGACGACACCCAAGGAGCTGGCTTTTGGTACTTGGGAACCATTGTCAGTCGTTATCCTCTGGGGCGAATCCTCACCGGAGCCTAGGATTAGTTGGCAAGGTGGATTCCCGGCCGGTGAGACAACCCGTTCGATAATCGGCTCCCCGCTGGATACCTACAACTTCCGGGGTTCGATGATCACTAAGCCAGAAGTAAGAGCTGTAGCTATATCCAAGCTCCGGTTGCCCCGCAATGGCATTGTCTTTGACATCGGTGCTGGTAGCGGCTCGGTTGGAATAGAGTGCTCCAGCTTTTCGCCGGGTATCTCCGTGGTTTGTGTTGAGAAGGATCCGGATAGCTGCGCGAGGATCGAAAGCAACGCCAAGGCGCTCGGATTGTCTGCACGAGTGAAGGTGGTGTGCTCCGACGCTCAGAAGTTTCTAGAATCCTCTGGGACGCCCGATGCGGCTTTCGTTGGAGGAGGGGGGATGAAAGTGCTTGAATGCTGTGTTTCAAAGTTTTCGCAAGAGACAACGCTGGCTGCTACCTTTACCAGTCTTGAGCGTGCAGAGCTAGCCATGGGCCTGCTCGGGAACATGATCTCAATTGGAGTATCGTCCGCCACTCCGGAGGGTTTCAAGGACAATAATTTGATCTACCTGGCTTGGAGGTCCTAGCCGATGAGCGACACCGGCACCGAAATTTCCAGGAGCAAACAGCAGGCAGAAGCCAAGGCTCCGAACACACGAGTACTCGCCGTGCACTGTACCGACTCCGGCGAGCGATTGAGCCACTTGCTTCCATACGAGTCCAGCCCCGGCCCTTTCACGAAAGTGATACCCGAGCTCTGGAACGAAGTGGACGGGTTCGTACTTTTCCTGTCGCTTGGTGCAGCCGTCAGGATCGTTTCACCTCTACTCACAAGCAAGCACGAAGATCCGGCAATCGTATGTGTCGACGAATCCGGTAGATACGTTGTCTCGCTCCTTGGCGGTCACCACGGAAGGCACAACCTGACGGCCAATCAGCTGGCTAAAGACGTAGCCCGCTACCTAGATGCCACTCCGGTTGTCACCACCGCCACTGACGCAGTTTCCTCTTTATCCCTCGACTCAATTCCAGGACTCAATGCATACGGTCCAATTTCGAAGGTGACGGTAGAGATTCTGAACGGCACCGTGCCATACGTATGCAACCCAATGGGATGGCCATTGCCTGAGGTGCTTCGCTCTCTGCCGGAGGCTCTTCCCTCCTACGAGGAGGGTACGTCCGACGAGAATGAAGGCGGCGACAAGCCTGCCCGCCGTTATCCCTTGCTTCTGATAACGGATGAGACCCAGAACAACCCAGGGGAACGCACGGTTCTGCTCAGGCCTCCCAGCTTGGTAATTGGGCTCGGAGCATCGTCGCAAACAACACCCGACGAGGTAGCGGAATCCATCGATGCTGCGATGTCGGCCGCCGGGCTGAGTAGGGAGAGCGTAACGGAAATTGCGACTATCGATCGTAGGGCATCGGACAAGTCGGTACTCTCGCTTGGCTGGCCGGTTCGGTCGTACAGTGCTTCTGAGTTGAATGAGTTTTGCGCCGGAGAAGGTGGCAAATCCATCCAAAATCCCAGTGACGAAGTAGCTCAACACGTTGGGACACCAAGCGTCTCGGAAGCCGCTGCCCTCCTTGCCGCGGGAGCGGGCGCAAGACTGGTCGCCCCTAAGCACAAGTCGCCGAATGTTACCGTCGCCATTGCGAGGCGAAAACTGCCAAGAGGGAAACTTAAGGTAGTCGGGCTCGGACCTGGCTCGCCGGATCTCAGGGCACCCAGAGCCACCATGGCGATTCGCTCCGCAGAGGTGGTCGTTGGTTACGGGCCCTACGTTGAAATGTGTGCCGACTTGCTCACGGGCGAGCAGATAGTAGTCAAGTCGCCCATAGGTGCCGAGTTGGAACGAGTCGGATTAGCCGTAGAGGAGGCTGCGCGTGGACGTAGCGTCGTACTTTTGGCTTCCGGGGACCCGGGAGTGTTCGCGTTGGCGGCACCGGTAATTGAGATGGCGGCACACGAAGGCATTGACGTAGAAGTCATCCCGGGGGTTACTGCATCCCTCGCAGTTTCAGCGATCCTCGGTGCACCGCTCAGTCACGACCACGCGATAATCAGTCTCTCCGACTTGACGACACCCTGGGATGAAATCCTCGAACGAGTGGAAGCCGCAGCGAAGTCGGACATGGCAATCGCGTTGTACAACCCCCGTTCCGAAGGCCGTCAGGACAATCTTGAAACTGTCAGGCTGATCCTCATGAAACATAGGGAAGCGGCGACTCCTGTTGGTTTGGTGACCAATGCCGAGAGAGAGGGCCAAGAGATTGAGCTCACAACACTTGGTAAGCTCGACACCACATCGGTCGGAATGACGTCGTGCTTGATTGTCGGTTCTTCCACAACACATGTCGCTGCCGGGAGAATGGTTACCCCTCGCGGACGGACCGTCGGGAAGAATCCTAATTGACCGGAGGTTACGTGGAGTCGGTCGGTTCAACGGTTGAAATGATCGAGAATAATTCACTCGGCTCCTTGGAATTCTCTTCATTGTGTACGGGTTGCGGAGCTTGTATCGCCACCTGTCCCGACAACGCACTAATACCTTCTTGGCCATATCCTTCGCCGGACCCGAAGCGCTGCAGTCTGTGTTTGGATTGCGTCGAAATCTGTCCGGTAGGAGCGATTTCTCCCGGAATCGACAGCTGGCCACATAGAGCAGACTGGGTGGCATGACTTCCGATACGAGCAAGGGCGCCCCAATAAGCGAGATCGAAGCCGAGAGCTACAGGATCATGGAGTCCAAGGCGGATTTCACCCGGTTTGGAGAGCTGGAGGCGATTATCGCGAAGCGTTGCGTACACGCCAGCGCTGATTTTGAATATATCGACACGCTCCGGTTCCACCACCAACCGGCGGAAGCCGCAATTTCGGCTATTCAGGCCGGTGCTCCGGTCATTTGCGACGTCGAAATGGTCCGATCGGGGATGAACCCTTCGGCAAAGCCGGTTTGCTACCTTCCCAGAATTCCGGAGGGCGGTTCGGGCAAAGGAAAGACAAGGTCAGCCGAAGCGATAGAGCTCTCCGCCATGGAGCACCCGGAGGGGGCGCTATTCGTCGTTGGATGCGCCCCGACGGCTCTTTTTGCTCTGGTGAGCATGGTGTTGGAAGGAGACCTGCGGCCCGCTGCGATTTTCGGGCTTCCGGTAGGGTTTGTAGGCGCTGCCGAGTCGAAAGAGGCATTGAGGGAACTACAAGTGCCATCGGTTTCAAATGTTGGAAACAAGGGCGGAAGTGCAGTGGCCGCCGCGGCCTTCAATTCGGTTTACAGGGTTGCAGGCCAAGTCCGATCCACTTCGATGAAAGACCGGCATTGAGTTTCGACCCCAGCCGCAAAGCGTCCAGCCACCGAAAGGACGCATGAGTGAATCCCGGGCATGGCACTACCGGTATTTTCTTGATGGGGCACGGGAGCGTTTCCGACAAGGGTGTCGGTCAATTCTCCGAACTCGCGAAGCTGGTTGAGGTTGAAGCGCCCGATGGCGTGCTGACCGGACATGGTTTCATCGAGCTTGCAGAGCCTGGCCTGGACGACGGAATCGCCCAGCTGGTCGCTTCAGGAGCCAAGCGGGTAGTGGTGGTGCCAATGGTCTTGCTCGCAGCCGGTCATATGAAAAATGATGGCCCTGCCGCAATCGAGAGGGCAAGGCGACGGTTCCCCGAGACTGAGTTCCTATACGCCCGAGACCTTTCCATCCACCCGACCGTCCTTTCGCTTATTTCGGCTAGATGCCTCGACGCCACAACTGTCCTAGGCGGCTCCGACTCACTTGGGCCGCTCAAATCGCCAATGGATTCCCGAAGCGAGGTCGGCGAAGAGAGCAAAGGTGTCATGATCGTAGGAAGGGGCTCAACCGACCCCGATGCCAACTCAGACCTACTCAAAATAGCTCGCCTACTGCAAGAGTTTCGCGTTGCGCCATTGGTGGAAGCCTCGTTCGTCTCTCTTGCCCCTCCCGGTGTAGCCGATGGGCTAAAGCGCTGTGCTGCGCTCGGAGCGAAAGAGGTCTCAGTGGTTCCCTACTTCCTTTTTGATGGCATTCTCGTAGATCGAATCTACGACGAGAGCACGCAATGGTCGGCTTCCAACGCAGGAGTTCAGGTCAATCTCTGCAGGCCTATAGGGCCGGACCCCGCTTTGGTACCGCTCATAATGGAGAGATTCGAAGAGGCGCTGGAAGGCACGAAGGCTCCAATGAGCTGCGATCTGTGCGTTTACAGGTCCCCTCTCCCCGGCCACGAGCACAAAGTTGGAAAGAGCCCCCAACAAGTCTCACCCCATGCGCACGAGCATGGGCATGGGCACCATCGACACTGAGCTTGGTCAGCTTTCGTTATCGTCGCAATGGGCTAAGGAATGGCCGTCCCCAACAAGTAGCTACGCTCTAACAAGTCGCTAAGTACTGGGAATGGCCGGCACCACCAAGTTCAAGGGGCACCGGCCATTCTCAAACGTCAAAGCTGCAACGACTTGATTTCGAAGTACTCGTCAAGCCCGAACTTACCAAGCTCTCGCCCGACGCCCGACTGCTTGTAGCCTCCAAATGGCGCAAGCGGGTTGAATGCCCCCCCGTTCACCTCGACCTGGCCGGTACGCATCTTCCTTGCGACCTTCATGGCGCGGTCCTTGTCCGCAGACCACACCCCACCGGCGAGGCCGTAGGTTGTGTCGTTGGCAATCCTGATCGCTTCCTCTTCGGTGTCGTAAGGCATGATCGACAACACCGGACCGAATATTTCCTCTTGAGCGATGGTCATGGAGGTTTTAACTTCAGAGAACACGGTCGGCCTTACGAAGTACCCTCGCTCCAAACCTTCAGGTTGCTCGGGGCCCCCCGTTACCAACTTCGCCCCCTCTTCGATTCCCTTCTTGATGTAGCCGATGACCCTGTCCTGCTGAGCCTTGGAAACCAAAGGACCCATCCTGGTACCGTCCGCCAGAGGATCGCCCAGCTTGTAGTCGGCCGCCGCCCCCGCAGCAAGCTCCTCGACCTCGGCAAGCCGCGACCTCGGCACCACCATTCTGGTCAATGCCGAACAAGTCTGTCCCGAGTTCAAGAAACAAGCTCCCACTCCTGCCGGAACAGCCCTAGAGAAATCTGCATCCTCCAACATGACATTGGCGGACTTACCGCCCAGCTCCAGCGCTACCCTCTTGACCGTCTCAGCGGCCAAAGCCATCACGCGCTTGCCCGCCCTGGTTGAACCCGTGAAACTGACCATATCGACCAGCCGATGAGAAGCTATCGCCTCTCCAACTACCGGCCCGACGCCGGACACGAGATTAAAGACTCCAGCAGGGAGCCCCACTTCCTCGATGATGTCCGCTAGGAGGAACGCGCTGAGCGGTGCAACCTCACTCGGCTTCAATACCACCGTACATCCCGCCGCCAATGCAGGTGCGACCTTGGCGGCGACCTGATGGAGCGGGTAATTCCAAGGGGTTATCGCACCAACCACGCCCACGGGCTCACGAACGACCATGGACGAGCCGACCATTTCCTCAAATTGCACCTCGTTGACAAGTTGGGCCATGGACCCGAATGACATCGTCGGCAAACCTGCCTGGATGATCGTCGCCAAGTTGAGGGGCATGCCGACCTCTTGTGCGATCAAGTTGGCGATGTCGAACATACGGCCCTGGAGAGCCTCTTGAATCCTCGCCATGTACTTGCCACGCTCTTCTGGAGCAGTTTGTGACCAGGACCCGAAAGCGTCCGAAGCAGCCTGGACGGCCTTGTCGACGTCTGCCGCGACTCCTTCGGGGATGGATCCCATGACCTCTTCGGTCGTGGAATTGAGGACCTCGATCCGCCCTGAGCCGCCTGAAGGCACCCAGCCCCCGTCGATGAAAAGCTTTTCGCGCTCGATCATTTAGCGCTCCCTTCTGCCTGGAAAAGGCACTTTGGCCGTTTTTGGCCAACATCCGACGGCGCAATCCCGGCCGCTATCTCACAAGATAGTTCTATCTTCGTCGCCTGGGAAAGAGCCTGGGAGCACCAATGTTGGGTCGCCAATGTCGGAACCGAAAAACTCAGGAGGCGCTTCGGCGCCTTCGTCGCCGCCGTGGCCGATCAGGCTTACGGGAGGAGCGTCGTCGTCACGTCTTGCCCCTTTGACGTAGACCTTCGTGCAATCCCGTCCAGCGTGCTTTGCCTCGTAGAGCGCCATATCGGCACGCCAGGTCGTCTCTGAAGACTTTGCCAGGTGATCATGGAGGGCCAGGCCGGCACTGAATGTCGTCACGGGGTTCGAAGCCTTCCAACCCTTGCGAAGTCGCTCAACGGTCTCCGTTGCGATCGTTGCAGAAAGCTCCTCCGATGCTGCAATAATTTCGGACTCTCTGTGTCGCCTCAAAACCAGGAGGAACTCCTCGCCTCCATAGCGGGCCACCTCGTCGCCTACCCTTACTGCGTCTTTCAGATAAGCACCAAAGCTTTTGAGGACTTGATCACCTATTGCGTGCCCCAGCTCGTCGTTAACCCGCTTAAAATGGTCGAGATCCAAGATCACAACCGCGTCACCCGGCTGGATTTTCGAGAGCACTACCCCTGCCCACCTGCGGTTACCGACGCCGGTCAACACGTCCTTGAAGGAGGAATCCAGCAGGGAAGCCTTTATCCATGTTCGTTCAAGCGCAAGTCCAGCCTGAACCGTGAAGGTCAACGCTAAATCCCTCGTAAAAGAGTCCAGCCTCTCCGGCGGGCAGCCCTCAAGGTCAATAACCCCCAGGACCTCACTTGAACCCGTTAGGGGCAGGAATATGGACCTGTGGCCATGGTGGTTCTCGACCACCATCCGGGACTCCCGGGCGGCGGTAATCGCACCAAACGGAATGCCGTTCTTTCTCGCTCTCGTTCCCACCGAGGCTCCTGTCCCCTCCAGCACCTTCACGGAATTTGTCGAGGGGTGGTTACTCTGTCCGCTTCCCCTTCGATCCAAGGTCAGCTCGCCATCGGCTCCCGCCATGAAAATACTTACCCGCTTCGCTGACAACAGCTCCTTGGCGAGCCTGCCCACCGTCTCCGTCGCATGTGAAGCATCCATCTCGTGCGCAAGCGTCGTGGATGCCTGTACCAACGCCTCCATGCCTGCCAGACGACGTCCGGCCGTTCCCTCCGCATTACGCAATCTCCTGACCACCCACGAGAGGGTCTGCGAGGTAAGCAGGCAGACAACCATGAGCTGGATGGAAAAGGCGACATGACGAATCACGGGTTCCCCGTAGAGGTAAATCGGGAGAAGATAGGAGATACCCAGCACGGGGGCTGTTACCAGCGAAACTATTGGACCCTGAGAGACGGCAATCCATACGAAAACGAGAACGTAAAATACCCCTACGCTCTCGTTCTTCGGTCCTGCATAGTAATCATGCAGGGTAAGGAGGGCGAGCACCGGACCGGAAAGCCACAAGAGTTGCCTGGTTCGACTCCACCTACCCCATGGGATCCTCAGGACCACCAAACCGGTAACAATCGTGACGATTGCTCCCATGAGAAGCCCGAGCTGGTTCTCGTAGCCCGCATTCGGCAACAAAGCCATGGGGAGGCCCGCAACCCCTGCGCCGGCGATGAGAACCCCAGCCAATTTCCCCGTCGTAGCAGGGGACATTGAGGGCGTCACAAGCTCTCCAAAAAAATTGCGTACTTGTTGGCGTGCAATGGGCTAGCCTTTGCTTTGTCGCCGACAGATCACCGCGTAGATCTCGGCGATCCCGGGCGAAAGGTTTACCTTTTTGCACGGAGAGCATTGGAAATCAACAACGCGGAGTCTAGGAGTAGCAGGAAATGCCCGCAGGTACGGTGAAGTGGTTCAACTCCACGAAGGGGTTCGGGTTCGTAACCCCCGACGAAGGGGGAGACGACCTCTTCGTCCATCAAACCCAGATAATTTCAGACGGATACAGGGAGTTGGCCGAAGGCCAGCGAGTTGAGTTTGAAGTAACCCAAGGCCAGAAGGGCCTCCAGGCCTCTTCAGTCAAACCTCTGTAGAGTCCGCCCTACGGGTTAGCCCTAGGCGGTCAATACGCACTATATCGGCGAGGTACCCCTACCCTGAACCAAGTCGTCGTTGCCACCTTCAACATTTACTGTGGAGTAAATGGTTGGGGTGTTCCCTACGATTTGACCGCAGCTTGCGCTGAGCTTGCAGCGGACGTTCTCGTAATCCAGGAAAACTGGAGAACAGAGGGACAAGAGAGCCTCGCCGGTATTGTCGCGCCCGCACTTGGATATCAGGTCGCTGAGGTATTCCTTGCTGAGGGAATCCTCTGCGACCCCAAGTTTCCAGCCTTGCACAATCCTTCTGTCTTGGACGCCGCACAGGATCACCAGCCAAGCTGGGGACCTCGACCGTTCGGAACGGGAGCTGATCGCGCCCTCCGCCTGGATGGATCGACGGATCGACTCGGACGAGTTCTTGGACCTCCATCTGACCGAGGGTACTCACGCGGAAAGTGGGGATTTGCCGTTCTCACTCGCCTTCCGGTTGTATCCACGTCTCAGATCGAGCTGGGCAAACTCAACCGCGACCCGGCAAAGCGCTCTGCTCTTGCGGTCACTGTCGACGCTGGGTCATCACAATTGACGGTGGTTGGAACTCACCTTTCGCACATTACCCACGGTTCCCTTATCCAGCTCAGGAAGTTACGCAGCGCGCTTGGGGAAGCAGTTTCGGGTCCTTCGGCGATCATGGGTGACATGAATATGTGGGGACCTCCAGTCGAAGCGTTCCTGTCTCCGTACAAGAGAGCGGCCAAACTGAAAACTTGGCCATCGTGGAATCCGCACCACCACCTTGACCACATCCTGATCAGCCCCGGAATTCGGGTCAATCGTGTTAATACCCGCAGGTTGAGTTGTTCGGATCACTTGCCGGTAGTAGCCGAATTGTGCATCGGGGACTAAGTCCACCCCGGACCGTAGCAAGCAACGTTACGGGTCCGTTGCGCTAATGTTGCAGAAGAATGGCGAACTCTCTCCTTAGATCACCCTGGCGGTTGCGCGCTCCGGCCGAGACCGAAGCCATTGCTCTTTCCACCTCGCCGGTTGCGGTGGATGACGTGGCCTCGTTGGACGACCTGAACGACCTGGACGGAAGCTACAGCGAATCTACGCCTTTCGCACAGCCGAGCCCACGACCCATGATCGCCGAACGCGGTATCTGGACTTTTTTCTTTTTGGGTCTGCTTTCCTCCGGCATCTCGGTCTGCGGATTCTGGTGGACTTCACCCTGGACGGTCGCCCTGGGCGCGTTGATGACGGTTGCCGGAACCGTCGGTATGGCCGGTGTCTGGCTAGCCCGCGACCCCCTAGTCCCCTGGGTAAGGCGTATTGCCATCGGTTCGGTTCCCGCCTCCATTCTCTTCCCTCAAGTTTTCATGATTCACACTCGGAGCTTTTACACGACCGACGCAGCGGCCTTCGACCACCTATCCGCCCGCATGCTCTTGAACGGAAAGAACCCGTACTCGTCTTCACTCGCCCCGGCTGCGAAGCTACTTCCGGAAAGTTCCCGCTACTGGACCTATACGGTTACTGGCGGACACGTAGTTCACGCGTCCTACCCAGCAGGCTCGTTCCTACTGACACTGCCGGCGATGGCGCTCGGACTCGGACACATGACGGTGGATTGGGTCGATCTCGCTTGTTGGTTGGCCTCGGCGATGCTCTTGTTCTTCCTTGTCCCTCGACAGATGTCTTGGGTGGTGGGACTGTTCGCCATATCGCCATTGTTCTCGGGAACTTTCTCCTCCGGCGGGACGGATGCGATGTTCCTTCCATTTTTGATGCTGGCCGTATGGAGATGGGATCGATTTGCGTCACCAAGTACCAGGCAAAGCGGTTGGGATAGGTGGTTAAGGTGGGTCGGGCCCGTCGCAATGGGTCTGGCATGCAGCATCAAGCAAACCCCTTGGTTTTTCGTTCCATTTATCGTTGTAGGGATCTACCTGGAGTGCCGTACAGCGGGACGCTCCGCACTTAAACCGGCTACCGCATACGCATTTGCTGTCGCCCTTGTTTTCTTGGCGGTGAATGCTCCATTTATCGTCTGGCAGCCGTCGGATTGGCTCCACGGAACTTTGCTCCCATTTACTGGAGGCTTGATCGCCGACGGCCAGGGACTGGTCACCATTGCAACCCATGGATTGAGCGGTGGCGCAAACTTAGGATTGCTGAGTGATTGCGCCCTACTTAGCTTCCTTGCCCTGCTCATAGCGTTCGCAACGTGGTATCCGGCCATGAAGCGCGTGTGGCCCATCCTCGTACCGGCGGTATTCCTACTCTCACCCCGTAGCTTGTCCAGCTACCTCATAGACCTAATACCTGTGGCAATCGTCGGAGCGATCTCAGTAGGAGGTCCCGTGCTCCCGGTCCGTGGAGATGCCCAAACGATCGACCTGGAAGCTACGGCCCGAAGATTGCAAACTGCCCCAATGGAACCCGTGCGGAAGCGTGGATTAGGTACGAGCGCCGGCAAGTGGGCATTGGTCGGCATCTTCTGCGCAATTGGCGGCGTCTCGTTTTTGGCGTTCACCGACCACCCACTTGGAATCAGGGTTCTGAGTACGTCAACTCAGGCGAACGGAAGCCAAATAGCTACGGTCGCCATCAGAATTCACAATTCGTCAGACGCTTCCTTACGCCCGCACTTTTTGGTGAACCCGGGATCCGGCAATAACGCGTTCTGGTCCGTCGAAGGAACCAGCAGCCCTCTCCTAAAGCCCGGAACCACCCAAGTGTTGACTCTTGTGGCGCCAGATGCAACGACCGCCCCTCAGCATGGCGCAAAGTGGCTTGTAGAGGCTTACACCACCAATCCAAATGAGCTAAGTACATCTCCACTTCAAACCTGGCAGGGCTCTTGGAATGGCTACTGAGGACAAGCGCCAGAGGAGGGGCTCCTAAGTCGTAAGCGTGAATGTACGGGTGCCGACCAAAAATAGGCCCCCTTACCGCACCAGCTGCCCAGGTTTTTCTCGGGCTTTATCCGGCTGTTGGGCTTTGGCGGCTCGAGAAGCGGTCCAGCAGTGTAGTGTCGCGCATCTCTTCGTATGCCTTGCGGCTGATTCGCCGCTCCACTACGAATGCCATAAAGGGCAAGAGCCCCGCCGAGACCACAGCCAACAACCTCGGCAGGCTCCATCTGCTCCTGTACCAAAGCTCCCCCGCCACGACTAGATAGAGCATGTATAGAAAACCGTGGAGCGTACCGACAACCTGCTCGAAACCTGGGTGGTGCCAAATAAACTGGAGCGGCATTCCAACGAATACCAATAGAACAAGACCGATTCCCACCGTATAGGCCATGACGCGATATCGCTTCAGGCACGCCAGCTGAGAATCCCGTTTAGTCTTGGGCACTACCAATGCTTTCTCTTTCCCGAGCTGGCCAGGTCTGCCAGGTATTTGTTATAGGCCGCAAGTTCCTCGTCCCCATCGTCGGCCTGCCACTTCGGAGTGTTTGCAGTCGCTTTATCCTCTTGGTCGCCTGAAGTTGCCTCATCGGCGGAGGTGCTCAATTCCGGGTTTCGCCTTGCAGACGGCGGGTCGTGAATCAGGTCCCACCACATATAGACGGCATAACCGGCGAAAAACGGCCACTCGAACGTGTAGGCCCAACTAAGTGTGTTGCCGTGGAGAGCGCGCTCAAGCTGCCAGTACGCAAGCGCCAAAAAAGCCGATACCAGAACCAACAGAAGCACGTGCAGCCCAAACGCCTCTCGCGTTGTCCACTTGCTTCTCACCAGACCAAGATTACTACCGTGGCGGTTAGGCTAGATAACGCCCCGTGCCTGGAGATCCAAGTCGTATACGATGCGCCTGATCTCGTCCAGCTCCTTGGGGACGAGATCCGAGTATTCAACTATCACGTCTTTGTACTGTGATAATTGGCCCGTAAGCCTTCTTGAGTAGCGGACCGAGCCGGTCAAAACTACCGGCCGCATGTCTCCCGTCGACTTGTCCAAATGGCGGAAAACCACTTGTACTCGATCCCGAATCTGAACGGGACTCACTCCGGGAAGCCTCACGCGAACCGCAGCCTCGGAAATGTCCATCATTGTCCCGTCGAAATGATCTCCCCGCGAGTGAAGCAGTTCGGCGGATCGTACCTTCATCGCACGCACATGGCGTCGGCGCTCCAGGTGCATCGGCTCGTCGATAAGCCTGAGGTGAACCGCCCTGGAACCTTTTGCAAGCTCCTTCGTCAACTCAGCCCTGCACTCGTGCCAACAGTTGTGGTCACCCCAGCCGATAACAACCGGAGTTCTGGTCTTTGCCAAAGCGGGACCGCCCCTGGGGTCAGCGACGGCCATCAGGACTTCGCCATCACCGGCGAGCTTCCTGACGACATTGAAATGCACAAGGTTTTTCCAGCCGCTTACCTCTGCGGCAACCATGATGTTCGGCTCCAACGCGCACGACGGAGCTGGACTCGCATGACCTCTTCCACTCAAGCTCTGAGAGCTCTTGCGTGTGAAATCCATAACCTTTAGAAGTCCCATAGTTCCCAATACGTCCTTGAATTTTTTGGGTTTTAGGTTTTACGTTGGCTCCGAGTCCGGTGCTACCCGGCCTCCCTACTCATCTATGGATTTATTCGGCATTTCTTATACGCCTAGGATTACGGTACCGAATGCCGGAAGTTTTTTCTAGGATTTTTTCGAATCGCGTACTATTTTTCGGCACCAAATCAAGTTACCTTCAGTAATTTCCGGCCTGACTTTTCCGGTCTGACTTTTTCAGACGAGGTCCATACCGGCACTAGCATCGTTGGCGATGAATAACTTGAACGACGCCACAGTCAGCCGTCCTCCGCTTCGCCGACTTGGTGCATCAGGACCGGAGGTCTCCGCAATCGGTCTCGGCTGCATGGGAATGTCCGAGTTCTACGGCACATCCGACGATGAGCAATCGCTGGCTACCATCAAAAGGTCAATCGAGATCGGTGTTTGCTTTCTTGACACGGCTGACATGTATGGCATCGGTGCGAACGAAAGGCTCGTTGGTCGGGCGATCTCGCATTCTCGAGAGAAGGTCTTTCTGGCCACCAAGTTCGGCATAGTCAGAGGCGAAGACGGTTCGCGGTCCGTGCGAGGCACCCCGGAATATGTGAAGCAGGCATGTGAAGCTTCTCTTTCCAGGCTTGGAGTGGACCACATCGATCTCTACTACCAGCACAGGACTGACCCGGCAGTACCCATAGAAGAAACCGTCGGGGCCATGGCGGAACTGGTGACAGAAGGCAAGGTTCGTCATCTTGGGCTATCGGAAGCAAGCCCCGATACACTTCGGAGAGCCGATGCAACGCACAAGATCACCGCTCTGCAAAGTGAGTGGTCACTTTGGTCGCGAGAGTTGGAACGCGAAGTGGTTCCTGCCGCAAGAGAGCTGGGGATCGGGATAGTTCCCTATAGCCCATTAGGCCGAGGATTCCTGTCGGGCAAGATCACCTCTCCGGACGACCTGGAAGAGGGTGATTTCCGGCGCTTCAATCCCCGTTTTGCCGGAGACAACTTTGCAAGAAACTTGGCAATCGTCCGAAGGGTCGAGGCGATTGCGGAAGCAAAAGGCATTACCTCATCTCAGCTTGCACTTGCATGGTTGCTACACCAGGGCAATGACGTTGTGCCCATCCCCGGCACAAGGCGAGTCAAGTACCTGGAGGAGAACACGGCCGCAACCGAAATTCAGCTCACTAAAGAGGATCTGGAATCCCTGGAGGAAGTGGCACCCATCGGGGCTGCTTCGGGCGAGCGATACCCAGACATGTCGCCAATCGAAGTACAGACTCCGCCGCCTGCCGGTATGGCTGGCTAGGCTTCCGGTATGGATTCAACCAACACTCCAGCCCTTGTAATATCCGGTATCGACGGTCTGAAGGAAAGGGTTGGCTCCCATCTGGGCTACTCGCCTTGGCACGTTGTCAGCCAGGAGCAAGTGAACCTTTTTGCCGATGCCACCGGAGACCACCAGTGGATTCACGTAGACGTCGAAAAAGCCAAGGCGGGCCCGTTCGGTGGCCCAATCGCTCACGGCTACCTAACTCTGTCGTTGGCGCCGATGCTGATGTCACAAATTATGAGGGTCGAGGGAATCTCGATGGGCGTAAATTACGGGCTCAACAAGCTCAGGTTCCCATCTCCGGTGCCCGTTGGATCCAATCTACGGCTCGGAGCCGAGCTTGTAAGTCTCAAGGAAGTTAAGGGCGGCTGGGAGTCAGTGGTGGCCCTCACGTTTGAAGTTGAGGGCTCAGAGAAGCCTTCGTGCGTTGCCGAAGCGGTATATCGCTACTACGCCTGATCCTCAACGCCGACCACTGTGATGGACCGGATGCGCTAACCGCCTTGCGAGTTGGCCTGAATTCCGTCCAGGAGGTTTTTCAGCCCGAACTCAAACTCGGACTCCGGGTCAGGCTCGTTCAAGGCTGCCGACATTGCGCGCACCGTCGGGTACTCCTCTTCGGGTAACGAAGCAAAAAGCTTCTCCATCGAGCGGCGCTCCCCCACCGTCCTCGACGACCCCCCTGAGTCAAGGAGAACCGAACCAATCACAAAATGGGCTATCGAGAGGTAGGCCTTGGCGGCAAATTCAGGGCTGATCCCCTCGTCAGAGGAGGCGGCTAGAGCAACTTCTCGGGCTCTTAGGGCATTCGGTCCCAACAGTTGCCCCGATACCAACAAAGGCACCACGCTCCTGTGGAGGAGCAGAACCCTTCGCATTTCCCTGGCCTGGTACTCCGCGCGTTGTCTAACGGGAAGCCCGGGCTTAGGGTGCTCGATCTCGGACAGGACGAAATCTACAAGCCGGACAAGAAGCTCTTCCCGATTGGCTACATGGCGATATAGGGAAGTGTGGGCGGTACCCAGCTTTGCGGCCAGTTCCCGCATTGTTAAGCAGTCGAGACCTCGCTCATCCGCTAATTCCAGAGCAGCGGAAAGAATGCGGTCCAAAGTCAATCCGCCGGCTCGGCGCTTCCTGGAGTCTCCGATCCGGTAGTAATTCGCCCACCATTCCGCGGAACCAATGCGAACGACACGCGAAGTCCTACCGGGTACCGAGTCGCCGCCGCCCGAGTTCCTGTTAATCAAATAGGTCAGGGTCCGTCCGAACGATCTCATCCCAAAGGGGCTGAAAGGAAAACCATCCCGCCAACGGGTAGCCCGTCTGGTCTCTGGTAAATCTCGCACCATCAGCGTCAATCAGGTGGGGTTTGCCCACTGATTCGGCCAATATCTGCGCCTGACAGGAACGCTCCATCGTGACGAACCACCAAGCAGCCTCGTCTACCGACTGACCGACGGTGAACAAGCCGTGATTCTGGTGAATGGCGGCTTTATGAGGGCCGAGACCCGCTGCCAGTGCCTTTCCGGCAGCCTCGTCAAGAACTATCACCCCGCCTCCTTCAGTGACCAGAACATGATCTTCGAAGAACACACAGGCATCCTGAGTGATGGGATCCAAAGTCCTCCCAAGAGAAGACCAAGCCTTTCCATGGACGGAATGAGCATGTGCTGCAGCTATGACATCCGGTCGAGCAGCATGTACTGCCGAGTGGATCACGAACGCAGCCCGGTTCAGCGGCTTGTTGCCGTGGACCACTTCACCCGAGTGATTGACAAGGATCAGGTCCGAGACTCTGACGTGGCGGAAACTAATGCCAAAAGGGTTAACCCAGAAATGGTCCGTCAGCTCCGGGTCCCTAGCCGTTATGTGCCCCGCTACGCCTTCACCGAACCCGAGTTTCCCGAAGATTCGTAGCGCTCCAGCCAGCCGTTGTTTCCTGTGTTCACGTTCCTCTTCAACATTGGAGAAAACAGGCGGTTGGTTATATTGAATGTCCTGCTGGTTCATCTGGAAACGTCCCAGCGTTGCTGACCCAGGATTCTTGGCCGATTCAGTCATAAGCGGTGCCCCATTTCCAGTACCCCATCATTAATCCTGTAATTCGGCATCAACAACAATCAGCGCAGCACCACGGGAGGAAGTGCGCCATGCCGAACTCAACCATTATGCGTCCAGTGGTCGCATAAATGCAATCGGAGCCCGCTCCCATCCCTTGAGCGGTGCCCGAGTGCCTCCGAATTCCTTCCCTGGGTCGCCGCTCGGGTTTCATCCGAACACCATTCCCGGGCCCGGTGACCGAAAATACAGAAGGCCCCGCACCAATGAGTGCGGGGCCTTCTGGGGAATCTTAATTTGCAGTGGCCGGATGAACCCGGATCATCGCAAGTGAGATTTCGTAGCGTACTTCTACGAAGCTTCAGTGGCTCCTCTTGACCTGCGAGCCTTCCTGCGCTCACGCTCAACTATCACAGCGCCGGCAGCGATGCTACCAAGGCCGACCAGTGCGACCGGTACGCTGTCGGAGCCGGTAAACGGCAATGAGGTTGGGGTTCCTGGACCACCCGTACCCGTAGGAGAAACGCTTGGGCCGACGGTTCCGGTCGTAGTCGGAGCGCTGGAGGAGATGGTGATCGGACCCAAGTTTGCGGTGCCGTCGGTAGGAGGCGTGCATGTGGCCTTGCCGAGGTCGGTTGTTCCTGTAGGAGTGGTGAAGCTGATATCGGCGATTGACGGGCCAACCGATAGCTCAATCGTTCCACTGCTGCCCGCTGTGATTGGGCCGATCTTGGGGATCGGGTTTGCAGGCATCGGGATGGTGACCGGGTTCGATCCGGAGATCGGAACCGGGCCCGCCGAGATCGGGCCGGTTGGAGGAGCTCCGACGTTGATCGACGAAGGCGTCATGTTCGTACCCTGGATCACGAACTGGGACACGTTGAGGCTGATTTGAGTGGCCTGCAACAGAGACGTCGCCGAGCTGATTGCGTTGCCCGGAATTGTCATGTGAGCCTGAGAGTTCGAGATATAGAACTGGGAGTTCGGCTGAACCGTAGCTGGTGCTGTGCCGGTCACCTGCAGTGGTATCGAGGTCTGGTTGATGACGGGTACGTTACAGCTGTAATTGAAGGTGATGTTTACGGTAGCCGATCCATCAGGGTTCACCTGGATGTTGTGAGAGGGCTTG
>DAIDIS010000260.1 GCA_027451785.1 Acidimicrobiales bacterium | reverse complement strand
CTCGACTTGCTCGGGCGCCATGCTGCGCTGGACAACAAATGTACGGAATTGCTGGACGATAGGTGCAACAAAGGCGGCTTGAGCGCTCGAGGCGCAATTGCAATCCATAGACTTTCGGCAACGATTAGGGATATATGCGATCCCGACGGGAGTATCAAACCCGAGTACCTATTCGAGGCGTTTTGTTTGAGGCCGGACCTTGCGAGATCGGGATCAGATCCAGCTGGGGTCTCGTTCGGAATCGGCTTGGGACCGCAGCTGTGACAATTCCCGAGGAGGGCTATGCGTTGGCAATCGCGCACTTTTTGCGGATGCCCCGTAAACAAATGACTCAGCTTCTCTCGGCCAACTCTCCGAAGTTCATATGGAATTCGCTGTGCGACGGCGGAGACCTGGGGGAAATGGCGGTGAATAGCGATGCGAGGGGTGTGATCGGAAACGGTGTAGATGACGCAAGCCGACGAGGAGACGGTGGGTTGCGAACTGGATCGCTTGTCTCACTCGGGGCACAATTCCAACTGGCCTCTCAGAGTGTTCCGGGATCGCAAGTCTCGCCTTGTTCGTTTGACCTAATTGATATCGCAAAGCTTTGGCGGAGCTACGAAGAACGGCAAATTGCTGTCAGCTATTTCGGGGGAGCCGGGTATCCGAGTGCACTTTGCCAGATGCCCGATCCACCACCCTTGATCCTTTCCAAAGGGCGTGCCGACTGGCGTAATTTCTCTCCTGGCACTCAATTTGTGGCAGTTGTCGGGACTCGGAAGCCTACGGCATACGGAAAGCGAGTGGGCTATTGGCTTGGACGTGAAATTGCGATGGCAGGAGTGTGTGTCGTCTCAGGACTGGCAATGGGGATCGATACCTGTGCCCACGAAGGCTCACTCTCGGTTGAGGGCGGAAATGGGATTGCCGTTGTCGCCAATGGCCTGGATGTGACATACCCATTCCAGAATCGTCACTTGTACGAAAAGTTGGAAGCTTGTGGTGTGGTGGTATCCGAGTCGATCCTGGGGTCGAGGCCTGAGCGTTGGAGATTTCCGCTGAGGAACAGGGTAATGGCCGGAATCTCGGATGTAGTGGTGGTTGTTGAGTCGGACTTCAAAGGAGGTTCGATGTCTACGGTTCAGAGCGCTTTGGAGTTGGGCAAGACCGTCATGGCGGTTCCTGGGCCGATAGGTGAGAGACAGTCGAGTGGGACTAACGCTCTTATCAGAGACGGGGCGATTCCGGTGACGCACATTGATGACGTATTGACTGCTCTTTCGTTGGCCTATCGAGACAACGGGAATGGAAAAACTGCCATTCCAGGAGGCGGCAACAGCATTTCCGAAGTATCCGCACAACTCCGAACGGGCTACCGATTGCAAGACACCGCGGACACCGCATCGCCGAAACCGCTTGGCAACCCAACGCCGAGTTCGACCGACACAGCGGACACCGCATCACCGAAACCGAATTATGCCGAGCGTCGACAGGCGGTCTCGCTCGAAGGCGTCGAAGCGAGTGTGTATGACAAGCTTGGCTATTCGCCCAACCCACTCGAATTATTGGTGGAAGTGTTACCCGAGTTTGGAATTGGGGAAATCGCAAAGGCTCTGGGTCGATTAGAGGAATTGGGCCTTGTCGAAGAGACGGGTGGCCATTGGAGTGCAGCGGCTTTTCGAGGATACCCAGGCTAACTCGTTGAGGAGCTCCGGATAGTGGGTCAGTAGGCCTCTGCCGCTGGAGTCCGCGTGGACTCCCAATTTCCATCGTCGCCTGGCCTGGTTGAACCTAGGGCGTGGAATTCCTCCAAAATGTCGCGCTTGGATGGATGATCTTTCAAGGAGTGTTCCACCTCCGAAAGAGCAAACTTCATTGCCTGCTCTCGGCCCGGACCGAGCGACTGGCGAGTCAACTCACGCATTAGGTCGCCGATCAATTCCGAACCTGAGTGCTTCCTCCCGGATTTACCGTAGATCGTTCGGTCTCGCGCTTCAGACAAGGCACACCTCAAGTACCCAACGTGTGGGCTTTCGTCCTGCCGGATATATGAGACGATCTTCGCCGCTTCTCCATCTCCGGCGGTGATGCTTGAGTCAGACAGCAGTTCTTCGGCCCAAGCGAAGGTGTGGAATGCCTGGATTTCGATCAGGAGGATGCGGGCCATCCTGGTGAATAGGTTTTCCAGCCCGAAACTGACGTCGTCATTCCACAGCCGATTCGCTCTGGCTCGTGCGCGCATCGCTTCGATCTCCTCCTCTGACATTTTGGACGTCTGAGGGACGCCGAGTTGAGAGAGCATCCGCTCTGTCTCGTCTTGGGTTGGTGGATTCTCGAAGGCGATGTCGCGGGCTGCGAACCACATGTCGCTGTGGCCGGCCTGCTCTTCGAATCCTGCCTCGTCTCGACCATGTGCCTCGAAAAGCCCTTTGCTCAGATGGGAAAGGGCGGTTCCCGAGATTTCTTCGTCGAAAAGTTTCTGGAGGTCAGGTACTGGGACGGTCCTCAAAACGGCGCCAAAACCTTCTACAGTGCCGATCCGGGTAAGGATTGAGACGAATGGGGAGCGAACGCCTTGGCCGATCAGGTACTTGGACTGGGCTACATTCGGGTAGTGCTCGGGCCAGGATTCGAGTGGTATCTCCAATTCGTCAGTACCGAATTGCGCCGCACGGTTGTTGCTCCACGACGTGATCGCATAGGACCTGTTGAGAGTGCGAGGCGAGAAATAGTTTCCATCCTCGTCGAACCCTCCGTGGCAGAGAATTCCGTTGGCAATCAACGGGGCCTCAAGTGGGTGATCCGCCAATAACTCCCGCTCGTCGAACTCGGTTTGGGTGGATTCCATTACTACCCTCCGGTAGAACTTGCCGGCTCGTGCTCACTCTTCGGCCGGGAGGCTTAGCAACCTTCGGAAAATCAGGTTGGTTGCCGTTTTCTCGAATAAACAGGTGTGTTCTCTAAGTATTACACTGCGAAGTGTAAACTCTCAAGTGGAAATACTTCCCTTTGGTCCGGTAGCCTGGTTCAAAATCCAAAGGCCAGAAGAAGGATTGGGCAGGAATTGAGCTCCGTAGGTACCGGCGAGAGAAGACAGCTGCTTTCCAGGACAGAAAGGCGCGAGTCGATCCTTGTCGGTGCAGCGCAGGCCTTCGCTAGGTCCGGGTTCTCCGGAACGTCGATGGAGGACATTGCCGAGGCATCCGGCATCACGAAGCTCATTGTCTACAGACATTTCGAGTCGAAGGAAGAGTTATACCGCGGCGTGCTTGAGAGGGTCTTTGAGCGAACGGCCGAAGTCTTTCTCGAAGGCGTCGAAAGTCAGGGTCCGGCGGGTATCGGCGTAACAACCTTATTGACAGTTGCGCGCGAAAACCCCGATGGGTTCCAATTGCTCTGGAGGCACGCAGCTAGAGAGATCGGCTTCGCTGAGTACGCTAGGGAACTTCGTGCGCATGCGGTGAATGCCGCGACCACACTGCTGAAGGACTTCGTCGTCGACCAGGACTTGCTGCGATGGGCTGCCGAGACGGTCGTTAGCTTTCTGGTTGAAGCCATTTTGAACTGGCTTGAGTTTGGCGATGCCGGACGGGATGACCAGTTCGTGGAGATGTCTACATTGTCTCTTCAAGCTATGGTTGCTGCCTGGAGTGGACGCAAGGTAACCGGCTAGCGCGAGTCCTTCAGAAAGTTGTGACTTCGTCCGGTGGCGGGGCGCCGATAGGCACTTGTTGAGTGCTCTTGTTGATCGTCATCCATACGCTGATCCCGCCGTACCTCGATATCGGGTTGGCTGAATGAATGCCGGAGGGGTGGCCAATATCCGCCTGAATCGAGTTCGCTGATCCCCCCGGTTCTCGTTCGAGCCACATTCGTACCGAGGAGTACTTCGCAATTTCGGCAAATCCCGCGAACAGGTTGCTGAATGTCGCAACAGTCTCATTCGGAAGTCCTTGAGCAACGCCGGTCTGATTTCGCGACGCTGCTTTCCCCCTCTCGAATTGCCGAAGTGAAAACCTGCCTGTCCGTACCCATCCACTCTTGAAGAGGGAATCTCGGTATTTAGCGCTCAGTCTGGTCGGTTCCGGTTGTGGTCCTGCTCCGGCGAAGTAGCTTCGGTAAGCGGTAGGAGCGATGGAAACCTTTGTCAGCGGGCTTGGCACCCGCGAAGCGAGACTGATGAGAAATCCGGGATTGATGAGGGCAGCCTCCAATGGGACTAGTGAGCCACCCGGTCCGGCGGTTCTCGGTGAATTTGCTGAAGGTTCAGGCGTGTCGTATGGGAACTCGATCCACTTGGCGTTGGGATCTGGAACAGTTGACTGCAAATCCTGGTCGTTGACCCGCTTTCCCTCTGAGGCCGAAAGGGTACCTTCCTTCCTGAACTCCGAATTCGGGAATAGTAGATATTCGTCGACCTGTGTATTGGTCAGTGTTGCTCCGCTTTGCCTTCCTCCGGGTCGCTGGAGGGCCTCTGTTATGGCTAATCCAGTTCCGCTGGAAAAATTATATTGCCCGAAGATTGCCAGAATAGCCCGGTCACCCGGAGGTATTCCGTTTAGGCCGATGTACCCAAGCTCATTGGTTCGTTTGGGAACCTGGGAGGCGATGACGGTGATCCGGAAATCGGTGGTCCCCTGGGAGGCGATTCTCGAAATTGCACCCGTCATATCAGAGGCTTGAGCCATCGTCTGAGATGCCGTCGAAGTACAGTCGGAGAGGGCCAATGAGCAGACGAGGATCCCTGCCAAAAGGACGATCCCGCCGAGAACTCGCTTACTACTGTCGTTCATTTCGGACCATGTTATGCGACAGCTTCAGCGATTAGCTTTGAGTCAGCTTCTATTCACGAGACGACACTGTGAAGATCTACGTCGAGGGCGAGTGTGAGGCAGCGGCACCCTCCACCGGCCTTTTGGAACTCAGAGACCGGAGAGACCACCACGGCCAAGCCCCACGACTCGATTGCCCTACCGACTCGCGGCGGACAAGCGGGCATAATGATCGTCTCGCCAACCACTACCGAATTGGCACAGAAAGAGATGGCCTCCTCCTCTTCCAGCAGGAAGACTTCTTCCACGATGGATGAAATGACCTTGAGGCCGTAGCGGTCGATCCCACACTCGGCCACCAGCGCACGCTTCTCGTCGATCGGGCAGAAGTTGAGGTCGAGGTGATAGAGCCTTTCATCTGTCAGCTCAACGGATTTTACGGGAACTCCGGTTAGGTCACTCAAGGATCGATGGGAGACTACGTCGGATCGAAAACGATAGCCTCCAATCAAAACCGGTTGCGAGCCTTCAGGGAAGAACGGGAGCGTATCTCCGGCTCCTTCGAAATTCACAGAAGGATCAAGCTCATCCACCGAGAATCCGTTTGCCTTCGCCCAAAGGACGTCCTTTTCCTTTTCGCCCTGGCGCTCGGGGTGCTTGAAGTTGGATGGTATGAACTGTGATCCGTTGATTATTCCCGCATTGGCGGTGAAGACCAAGTCCGGCAGACCTGCTGCCGGCTCCTGGTATGCGATGGTGGCACCCGCCGCCTTGAGATTGGACTCCAGTAGGTGAAACTGGTCCCATGCGACATCGGGATCAGCCGTGACTTCCTTGTGCATCCACGGGTTTATCTCGTACAGAACCCCAAATTGCTCGGGACGGCAAAGAAGAAAGTGCCTTCCCCATGGCAGCTGCATCACGCACCCTTTGCGACTGGTGTAGACGTCGGGCTTGTTGAGGACTTTGCCGGGTCATCCAGGAAGCTCAACAACTCAGCCGCAAATAGCCCAACATCGGTCACGATACCCAGTGCCTGGTGACTGCCTCGGTCTGCAAGTTTGGTCACCACTGCTTGGTTGATGTCGACGCAAAATGTCTCGACGTTGGCAGCAAGCATGTTTCCAGTTGCGATTGCGTGAAGCGTAGACGCAAGCATGAGGGCAACTTTCACTTCCGGCACTATCTCGCGCATAGCATCCTGCGCCTTCACGGTGTCGGTGTAGACGTCAGGTAAGGGCCCGTCGTCTCTGACCGACCCACCAAGCACGAAGGGTATACCGGCCTGTACGCACTCGAACATGACACCCGAACGCACGTATCCGGCCTCGACGGCTCGGGCAATGGAGCCGTGTCGTCTGATCACGTTGATCACCCTCAAATGATTCGAGTGACCGCCAAGGACTGCAGAGTCTTCTGTGCCGGAAAGTGAAACGCCCAAAGAGGTGCCCAAGACGTTCGATTCGATGTCATGAGTCGCGAACCCATTTCCGGCAAAGAGTGCATGGACCCAACCGTCGCGAATGAGCTTTGCGACATAAGGACCGGCACCGGTGTGAATTACCGCAGGGCCGCAAACAGCCAATACCTTTCCTTCCGGTGTCGCTTCTCTGACCCGTTGAGCGACCCTGGAGATTATAAGGCTTTTCGGCTTTTCCGACGACGCGTCCGACGCCATGAACTCAAAGGCCGACGAGCGCCTATCGCGCTCGGGGGTTGCCACCCGTACGCCTGAATCCCCGGTAACTACCCAGTCTCCGGTCCTGGCTTTGTGCATTGGAAGGGCCTCTACCTTGGGGTCAGCTCCTTCTGGAATACCGCCTGTTCCGGGGAACGTCACTCGGATGGCGCAGTCCATCTCGGGGTACTTGAGGCGCACCCAAGTTCCCATCACCCTCACTTCAGTTTCAAGGTTGGTGGTCGAGTAGAAGGCCCTTGGCAGAACTCCGTCGGAAACAACCTGCTCCAAGAGGGCATCCTGGTCCCCGATTCGGTTGGCTCCTTGCGCATGCAGTAGGTCGCAAAGATTCGCCAATGTACCGATGTCGTCCGACGACACTTCTATCTTGAGCTTCGACGGATCCACATTGGTCCTGCCGATTTCCATCTCTGTGATCTTGTAGTCGGCTCCCGCTGCGACGACAAGATCCAGCACCTTTGGCAGGGTGAGGGAGTCGATCACATGACCGACCAGCTCGAAGGTCTCGCTTGGCAATGTTGCCTCCTATTGAAGGGTGTTGCCCCGAGCGCCGGTCGGCCGTGGGCAAATCACTGGATATTTTCTCCCGGCGGCGGGACGAAACCGTGCCTAACGGTGTTCTCAGTCACAACCTTCGGGTTCGAGAACTGGAGGAGATACTCAGGCCCTCCGGCCTTTGAGCCAACGCCCGACATCCCCCAGCCACCGAATGGCTGGCGGCCGACCACTGCTCCGGTGATCGCCCTGTTGATGTAGACGTTCCCTGCCCTAAGGGCCTCAGTTGCGTACGCGATATCCCTAGGGGACCTTGAGATCAGACCCGCCGTGAGCGCATATGGAGTTAAGTTTGCGATCTTCACTGCGCCTTCGATCGTCGATGCCTTCATGACCGACAAAACGGGAGCAAACAGCTCTTCTTGGGCGATCATGCTTTCGGGATCGACTCCGGTGAAAACCGCGGGATGAACGAAATAGCCTCCATGGGGGAGTACCTGCTCACCAAAGTGGATAGAAGCTCCCTCGCCTGCGATCCGGGCCAAGTGCGCAGAGTCTTTCCGTGCATTGGAGTAGATCTCGATGATCTTCATGAACGCAGCATCGTCAATCAAGGGTCCCATTTGCGTCTCCGGTGACTCCGGATGCCCTATCACCAATTCCGAGATGGCGTCACGGAGTCGTTCGCAGAACTCTTTGTAGATACTGCCGACGACGATGACCCGTGAAGCTGCCGAGCATTTCTGGCCAGCGAACCCGAAAGCCGATTTCAAAACTGCGTCGAGTGCTTCGTCGGGGTCTGCATCTTTCGCCACGATGATTGCGTTCTTGCCTCCCATCTCGGCAACAACTTTTTTCACATGACGTTGAGATTGATTGATCTTGGCTGCCGCTTCGTTGATGGAAAGCCCTACTTGCCTGGAGCCGGTAAACGAGATGAAGGCAATCTCAGGAGACGAAACCAGTGGGGGGCCAATTTCCTCTCCGATGCCAGGCAGATAAGACAGAACGCCTTCAGGTAGCCCAGCGGCGGTCAAAGCCTTGTAGACAAAGGAAGTAGTGAGTACCGATTGCTCGGCGGGCTTCACCAACACAGTGTTGCCCATGACCAGAGCGGCACTGGTCATTCCCATCGGTATTGCAAGAGGGAAGTTCCATGGGCATATAACCAGACCCGGGCCCTTGGGGCGGTGAAGGTATTTGTTGGTCTCACCGATTGGAGATTGGACGGTGAAAACGGACGAAAGCTGCGCGGCCTGGCTTGCATAGTACTCCAGGTAGTCGATTGCCTCGCATACGTCTGCATCAGCGTCCGCCCAAGTCTTGCCCACTTCAAAAACTTCGGTAGCTGCGATCCGCTCCCGACGTTCACGCAACCATTGAGCTGCGCGAACCAACACTGCACAACGATCCTCCACGCTTGTAGAACCCCAGTCGGGTGCTGAGCGCACGACGGCCGCGATAGCCACTTTGCAACCATCGGCCCCAACGGCTCCTGCTGTCGCCACAAGTCTGTCGTTGTCGGCGGGATCGATCGAGTCAATTATCGAAGCCGGCGAGATTTCCATCCCGTCTGCAAGACCGGCGACATATGAACCAAGCTCGCCTCGAACCTCGGAAAGCACAGATGAAAAACGTTCGGCATTCGGTCGCAGCCGAAACTCGGCCGGAGGCTCCGGCCGGTATCCGACTTCTGAACCTTCTGCTGGACGCCTCGGCACTCGGGGTAGTTCAGGCTTGGTAAGCAATGTGCTCAACGACTGATGTTCGGCGAACCTATGCCGAACAAAGCTCTCATTGGAAGTATTCTCTAGGAGTCTTCTTACCAGGTATGCCATTCCGGGAATCAAGGCTCCTACCGGGCAGTAGAGGCGGACTCGGTGTCCCATCTTGACCAATGAATTGTGAACGGGTTGGGCCATCCCGTATAAAAGCTGAAGCTCGTACTCATTTGGGCCAAGGCCACAGTGCTCGGCGGAAGCTATGGCGTGGGCAAGAGATCGGAGATTATGCGACGCGAATGCGTATCTTATGGACGAGCTATTGGCATGCAGGAATTGCGCGCAGCGCTCGAAGTTTGCGTCCGAATGTTGCTTCTCGGTGTAAACCGGGGCATCCCAGCCATTTGATTCGGCGATTGCGACCTCCGTGTCCCAGTATGCCCCCTTTACCAATCTGACATTGAGAGGGGTCTCTCTCGCGCTGGAAAGGCTGATGAGGTGGCGGAGATCCTGCTCGGAATCCTGGAGATAAGCCTGGACCACAATTCCAAGGTGTGATCGGGAAAGCGCGGGATCTAATGCGAGCTCTTCAAAAAGTTCCCAAACAAGCCCTTTCGTTTCAAAGGACTCCATGTCGATATAGACGGAAAACCCGTGTCGCTCTGCCAGCCTCAGCGGCTCTCGCAATCGCTGAGCAATTTCAGTGATAGCAACACGCTTCTGCAGCGGAGAGAAATGCGACGTCAGGGCCGACGACTTTACGCTTACGCTGAGCTTGGGGACTTCGCCGAATCGGTCTGTTACTACTTCGCTCTTGTCCCAAGAGGCTGAAGCATCTGCCAAGTGCTCGATCAGCGACTCAAGGCGGGAGGCGTACGTCTGTGCTTCGGCTCGCGTAAAGGTGTGTTCGCCGAGCAGGTCAACAGTTGCAAAGAGTCCCGAGCGCCATAGGGAAGTGACCTTTTCGGCAGCGGCTGACTCATTTTCCGCCATGATGAATTGGTGCGCCATACGTATCACGTTGCGCTTTGTCACTGCGGCCGACAGCCGGTCACCCCCCGGTATATGCCCTGCAAGGCCAAGGCCAAAATCGACAAGCTTCGGCATCTCGGTGCTTCCCAGATACTGTTCCAGGTATTCGGTGATCTCGGAGTCATCGGTGAGGCTGGCGAAAGTGTCGACGAAGCGAAATAGCTGGGTTTTGAAGGACTGGTTTGCCATAGCCCACTCGAGCAATCTGTCCGACCACCACGACAAGTGGTAGATGGATCCCTGTTCACGGGAGCCCAGATTCGAAATCTCCTCGGCGACCCTGGCGATCTCCGATTCCGGGACTAACTGGCAATCAATTGCCTCTTGGCGGGTCGCACCTTCTTCCATCTCCCTTTAGGTGTAGCACCGTTTTGGTCGAAGTGGGGGTTTTGTCCGGGTCAACCCGAAAACATGGCCCTCCACTGCTCAATCGATGTTGGCCTGAACACGTAGTTGTTTCGCCGTACCCGCTCCATGGAGTCGGACGATTCGGGGGAGTAGAGGTGGCCGGGATATAAAGTTGTGCTGTCAGGTATCTTGGCGAGCCTGTCTACCAGCGAATAGTAAAGCTGATCGGCGTCTCCTCCCGGTAGGTCAGTGCGCCCGCATCCGTTGAGGAAGAGGGTATCGCCTGCAATCAATTTGTCCCCGACAAGGAAACACTGGCTGCCGGGCGTATGCCCAGGAGTGTGGATGAGCTCGATCTCGACCTCGCCGACCGAAATCGTGTCGTTTCCTGAATGCCCAACGAGTTCCGAGGGCCCCAAACCCGTAGAGCGCGACACCCAAGGCACCTCAGACTCTTGAATGTGTATGGGCACGTCACGCTTTTCGAGTAGTTCGGCAACCCCACTGACTTCGTATCCCATGAGAGAGCCGCCCACGTGGTCAGCGTGGTAATGAGTTCCGAGAGCTCCGACGACCTCCATGCCGTCGGCTTCGGCAACCCCGAGAATCCCGGCGATGTCGTATGCAGGATCAACGATAATCGCTTGCTTTGTCTGCTTGTCGCCGATCAGGTACGCGAGATTGAGCATCTGAGCGGCAACACCGTCTGATTCGGCAAAGTCCATTCCCGCAAGGAGTTGCTTGAAGTAGAGGCGGTCATTCAAATCTTCTTGGTTTCCCATTTCTCAAAGATAT
>DAIDIS010000259.1 GCA_027451785.1 Acidimicrobiales bacterium | reverse complement strand
GCGCCAAGAACGAAGAACGACCAATAGTGGGTGTACAACAGGCCGGCGGTGATAATTCCTACTGGAACCAAAAATCGCGGCTTGGGTTGCTCCAGTGCATTGCTGACTGCCAGATAGCCCAAGAACACTTCGAGTATCACCAGGGCATACATCCGGTTTTCGGTGGAATAGCGGATTGCGAAAGGCGAGAACCCGACCAAGACAACCGCGTACCAACCGACGGATTTGCCTCCAAGCCGCCTTCCTGCCAGCCACGCCACAGGCAGCGTGATGGCACCGATCACTCCTGAAAGGGAGCGGATTGCTTCATCTGAATTCCCGAATAGCAACATCCAGAAATGGAGCAGCACGTAATACAAAGGGGGAGCGCCATCTTCGCGGAGGGCGTGCGGGATGGCCGAAAGCGGAAGGCGTGAGATGTTGACGGTTAGGGCCTCATCTAGCCAGAGGTCGGATTGTGTCCAGAATCGGAAGAGGATCATCACGGCGATTGACAGCCCCAGGACTAGCCACAGCAGCTTTCCGGCCCTATTCCGGTTGGTCTGGACGGTCGCCTCGGAATTGGACGTTTCGGTTGGGGTTGCACCCGGCGGGTTAATCAACTCGGCGTTTGTCTCCACGGCAGGCTATGGTAATCAGGGCCGGGAGCCCGTGAACATTCGGAGTCGGCCGGTGGCCGGAAGGCAAAAGCCTATTGAAGTCTTTTGCGTGGAATATCTGCCTCGACTAGGAGTCAAGCCCCAGTGAGACGAAGGATCACCCAGCACTTGGTGATGGCCGTTCCCGTCCTAGGCGTAGTCAGTTTCCTTAGCTTCTATCTAATCAACCTCCTTCCGGGAGATGCGGTCACGGCGATCTGCGGGGGAGCGTGTAGTGCCGGGGGTGAGGCGAAGCTCCGGGCTCATCTAGGCTTGGACCAGGGAATCCTGACGAGATACCTGCACTTCCTGAGCGGAGCCCTACATGGGAATTTGGGCTATGCCTATTCCAACGGTCAGCCCGTGTCCCAAGCTCTGGCAGAGCATCTTCCAGTGACAATTGAGTTGATGATCATTTCGCAGGTGATTGCCCTTGCCATCGCTATACCGCTGGCCATGAAGTCTGCATCCAATGTCGGCGGCTTGGCGGATCGGGTTGCCTCTGCTGTGTCATTCGGCATGTTGTCGATTCCGGTGTTCATGATCGGCGTCATATTGATGTGGGTGTTTTCTGTGATCTTGAAGGTATTCCCAGCGACGGGGTTTACTCACATCTCCGACTCTCCCGTACAAAACCTCCGTTCCATGGTGCTTCCGTCGGTGACCTTGGCCTTGGGTTTCGTGGCTGTCTACATGAAGGTCCTGCGTTCCGAGCTTGCGGCTACGCTCGGTCAGGATTTCATTGCCGTAGCACGAGCAAAGGGCTTGTCCCATAGGTACATCATGTGGCGGCATGCGCTCAGGCCATCCATCAGTTCTCTGATTACTTTGGTAGGCGTGAACGTGGGAAGCCTGATCGGGGGCGCCTTCGTTGTGGAGATCATCTTTCAGCTTCCCGGTATCGGTCTGTTGACAGTCGACTCCATAACTTCGCGCGATTACCTTATGGTTCAAGGTGTTGTCCTAGTTACTACCGTTGGGTTTGTCGTGGTGAACGTACTTGCAGACATCGTCGCGATTGCCTTGGATCCCCGTCTTAGGAGCTCGGTGGATGCAGCGAGCTAAGGAGCGCTTTGCATCGTCGACAATCGGAAAACGTGGCATTGGATTTTCACTCAGCATCTCGTGGCTGGTGCTGGTTGCCGTTCTTGCTCTGTTCGCAAACTTGCTGCCATTGCCATCGCCGAACCTGGTGAGTCTTGGACCACCCGCTTCCGGCGCAAGTCTTCATCATTTGCTCGGCTTGGATGGCTTGGGACGAGATGAACTCTCACGCCTGATCTATGGTTCTCGGATCTCGCTTGTAGTCGGGCTGGCATCAACGGCCATAGGACTTGTTGTAGGTGGAATTAGTGGGATAATCGCTGGCTACTTCGGCAAAGTCGTGGACATGTCTTTGAGCGCGGTATCAATTGTGTTCCTATCTTTCCCTCAACTTGTTTTCCTTCTTGCCTTGGTCGCGTTCATGGGGCAAAAGGTAAGTGTTGTAGTGATAGGAATCGGGGTGATCTCGATCGGGCCGGTGTTCAGGGTGGCGAGAAACCTGACAATAGGCTGCCGAAGCAAGGATTACGTGATCGCTGCGAAATTGTCTGGCCTTTCGAACCTGGAGGTCGTCAGGAACGCGATTTTCCCGAACGTTATTCCTACCCTGCTCGCGTATTCGCTTGTGACAGTGGGCAGCGCGATCCTTGCCGAGGCATTGCTTTCGTTTATCGGCCTCTCCATCCCTCCTCCGACAGCCACATGGGGAAACATGGTTGACTCAGGGATTTCGGCTCTGCAGAGCGATCCAGCCCTTGCACTCTTGCCTTCGCTGGCAATCTTTTTCACGGTTTTGTCTTTGAACGTCGCCTCGAACGGGCTGATCTCTGCCGGACGCTTGAAGGAGGTTCCCGAGTGACTGACGACGCAGACTCGAAAGTGTTAAACGTGATCGACAAAGCGGATGGAAAGGGGGCCGGTCGGGATCGATCGCTTGCTGAGCGGGAAGGGCCATTGCTTCAGGCCGTTGACTTCGGGGTGAAGCTAAATTCCGGAGGGCGGGAAGTTTCGGTAGTGCGGGGGGTAAACCTAAGTCTTGATCCTGGAGAGAGACTTGGAGTCGTCGGCGAGACCGGCTCCGGTAAGACCGTTCTGACTAGGTCATTGATTCAGATTAATCGAGGCGGGTTGTTCACGTTTTCGGGTTCGCTCAGATTTGGTGATATCGATTTGTTGGCGGTTTCCGAGAAGCAACTGCGGTCTTTGTGGGGTAGCGATATTGGGCTCGTTACCCAGAACCCGATGACCGCTTTAAATCCCGTGGTTCCTGTCATAAAGCAGGTGGAAGAGGCTCTATGCGGAAGAAGGGACCGGAGGTCGAGAGCTGCGGCTGAAGCATTATTGGGCCAAGTGTCTCTCGACGGAGTTGTGGGAAAGCGAACTTATTCGTGGGAGCTTTCCGGAGGCATGAGCCAGAGAGTTGCGATTGCGATGACATTGGCTCGTAACCCGTCTCTCTTGGTTGCCGACGAGCCCACTACAGCGCTTGACGTGACTGTCCAGGATCGAGTGTTGTCTCTGCTTGTCCGAGAAACTTTACGAAGGTCAATGGCACTTATTTTGGTCTCGCATGATCTTGGAGTTGTGTCGCAAGTGTGCCACGTGGTTGCAGTTATGTATGCCGGAACGGTTGTGGAATCCGGACCGACCCACGAGGTAATCAACAGCCCGAAGATGCGTTACACGGAGGCATTAGTGGCTGCGTCTCCAGCGCTTGCCGTGCAAGGTAGCCGTGTCGATGGCAAACCGGGTGAAGAGCTGCGCAAGCGTCTCGCGTTACGAACCATCGAGGGCTCGCTACCTTCGTTGGGTTCTGTGCCGGAAGGATGCCCCTTTGCCCCCCGTTGTTCGTTTGCTGACTTTAGGTGTCATAAGGAGGTTCCTCCCGTGACTCGGTTGGCAACTTCTTCGAGGCGGGGCCGTCCTATCCATCAGTTTGCCTGCTGGCATCCGGCAGGCGAGAAGGAACGCACGGCGTGACGTCGAAGAATGGAGCAGCGGTTGAAGTGCGCGACCTGGTAGTGAGCTATCCGGTCCGAAGGGCATTGCCCAATAATTTTCTTCGCCGAGTCCGAAGCAATGAGGAATATTCGGTTCCTGCCCTGAAGCATGTGTCAATTGAAGCCCATCCAGGGGAGACCTTGGGTATTGTGGGGGAGTCGGGATCAGGTAAGTCAACGCTGACTAAGGCGCTATTCGGATTGGTTCCAATCTCCTCCGGGTCGGTCTCGATCGACGGTATCAGCGCCGGTGGGAGGCCGATTTGGGAGATTCCGGAATTATCCGGTGTCGCTCAATACATCTTTCAAGATCCATTTTCGTCATTAAATCCGGCAAGGTCGGTCGAGTCGTCAGTCAGGGAGCCGGTCAGGCGATTGCCCAATGCCGCTGACCTTGCCCGGGAGGCATTGTTGTCGGTGGCGCTGGACCCGCAGATAGATGGGACCAAGCTTCCGTCTCAATTATCAGGAGGGCAGTGTCAGAGGGCATGTTTGGCCCGCGCCTTGGTTTCGCGTCCTCGACTCTTGGTTTGCGACGAGATTGTCTCTGCTCTTGACGTTTCTGTTCAGGCGCAAGTTCTCAATCTGCTATCGGTGGTCCAAGCGCAACTGGGTACTACGGTCATATTCGTCTCTCACGACCTGGCTGTGGTCTCGTTGATCTGTGACAGAGTAGTCGTTCTTAAAGACGGAGAAATCCAAGAGGTGGGTCCAACCAACGAGATCCTAGGTTCTCCCCGGAACCCTTATACGAGAAGGCTCGTAGCCTCCGTACCCGGTGCGAGGCGAGCCCTTTCCGGTGTTCAGCATTACGCGCTCGGAGCGACTCCACCTTGGACGGATAACTCCTTTGGCACAGAGTTGGCCTAAGGCGGCCCGTTCGGATTGTTGGTTCGGTTTGGCTAACGGCCTTGGTTTCGAGGCCGTTAGCCGCCGTCGAGACTTGAAGATGGGTCGGTGAAGTGGTTCCCGGACGGTTCTTCGCCATCGTTTTCCAGCGGTGGTAGCTGAGGTCCGTCTATCCATGGGGGAATGGTGGTCGCGACATATCGAGGCTTCGGCTTTACACTCGTGGCTGCGGCTGGGTTGATCACCTGGGTTGAAGCCCATGGTGGGATGGAAGCGAGCAAGTCTTCGCCAGTTGCCCCTATTCCGGCTTGAATTCCCTCCTGGCCCTGGCCCTGGCCCTGGCCCTCCGGACGGATGTCGTAGTCAGTGGTCGGCTCCGGAAGTTCTTCGGGAAGGATGTGCCACAGTCCCCGTCGGTTGGAAGCGATCTGAAGTGCTGCATCTGCACCGAGGGAGATTATCCCGACCCACGTTAGGGAGTTCGCAGGCCCGAAATGGGTTGGCCAGTTGAAAAGCGGTGCGAAATGGTACTTACCTTGCATCTCACTCATGTAGATCGCAGAAACGACCAACATCGCTGATGGTACCAACCCCAGGAGAATGCGGAATGGTGTGAACGCTCCTGCCAAAAGCGCCAATAAGGCCATTGGCACCAATAGCTTGGGATCAACGAAGGCCCCGGCCGTAATCGCCGCCACCGAAATAGCTATAAGCGTACGACTGGAACGTTCGATTCCGTGCGCCTTGTCGTTGTCTGGCTGAGTCCATCGAAGTTGGGGAAAGTGCTCCATCCTCGTCGCCATGGTCCGGGGTGTCCTCTTTCGAGAGCGACGACGATTCCTGGGCCAGAAAATCAACAAAAGGCAAGCAAGAACGGCGAGGCATGAAATAAGGATTGCCTTGGGAATTACGGACTGAGGCGTCCAGACAACCGAAACATAAAGGGTTGTACCCGGTGCGGGCGGGTTTATTATCCAACCGTTCGCGAGAGCATCGATCAAAACCTGCTTGCCAAGCGGGATATCGGTGCTTACGATCTGTTGCCCGCCGCTTCCTAATGCTGATCCCTTTGACTCGCCGGTGATAGTTGCTTCCCAGCCCTTATTGAGGCTTTGGCCTAGAACAAGGAAGTACGGGCTGGATGAAGGTGCGATCTTCAGCTTGTAGGAGTTGGAATTTTGCTGGAGAACGGTCACCGGTGGCGACGGTGGAGGGGAGGGATCGGTGACCTGTCCATTCGCATCCACGGGGAGGGCGAGATTGGCTGCCGTCGAAGAAAGTACTAACTGGTCTATGTTCAGTCCTACCGAAGCGAGCGAGCCGTTGGCCGTCTCAATGACGTGCTGGCCGGGCAAAAGGGGTATGCCATTCGCGTCAGCGCCACAACCGCGAAGCTGCAGACCTACTCCTTCGTCTTGGGTGGCATCCGAACTGGATCCGGTGATCTCGACGCCAATCGGATTGCCGTCTATGGAAAGCAGGTCGTTTCGGCAAATGGCGGGAATTTGCGTAGGAAGCTGTTTGACGGTTACTCCAGGAATTCCCAATTCCGCGATACCGACGGGCATCACCTGCGGTCGATTGGAGTAGTAGTCCAAGCTCTTGGTTTCCCTAACCGCAAGTATCGTCAATCGGAAACTTCGCCCGGATAGCCGCGGGAAGGAAATCGGAACGGAAGTAGTGGCGTTTTGGGCACTAAGGGAAGTAGTGGCGTTTTGGGCACTAAGGTCCGAAAGGGCGGGCAGTTCGACCGTCGTGGAGGAGTTCTCTGTAGCTAGAAGTAACTTGGTGGGCACAGAGTGACGTCCGTCGGTGACGATCTGAAGGTCCATATGGTCGAAGGTGACCTGTTTGGATAGGTCTACTTGTATCCAGTTTCCTACCTGGTTACCGATGCCGGGTTGCCAGAATGTAGATGGATCGCCATCAAGTGCCTCGGATGACCTGGCGTTCAGATCTCCCGGAAGCCTTCCTGATGAATAAACCTTGGTTACAATACCCGTCGGTCTTCCCAGGATGGAGTCGATAACGTCGTCGGGGATAAGCGGTGAGATTCTGGCTACCCCGGATACGTAGAAGTTTCTTCCGGTTGGGAGGGAGAAGGTCCGTGAAATGTTAAGTTGCGGGTCGGTCCTCGGCGGCACTGACGGAGCGCGAAGTCGGGTCATGACGATGCTTAGAGGGTGAGTAAGTGACGCGCTTCCGACCGCGTTCAGCATATCTACCGGAAGCCGGTCGACCTCTGTCATTGATACACCGGGGATGCCGATTTCGGCGAAGCCGACTCCACTCACACCGGCGAAATCTGGTTGCCGGATGGCACTGGTCGCGTCGATTGTGATCTTCAGTGCCGAGAATGCCCTCACTGGAAAATGTACCGTCTGTCCAGAGCTTGAGAGTGAAGATTGACCCAGTTTTACTGTTTGAGGGTACTTTCCATCGAATGTCAGCGTGATCTTGGTTATGTATCGGTCGTTCGAGCTGATCTGTGGTTGCACCAGGACGACGTGGTCAGCGACTATGGGCTGGTTCAATGTCACCGTGATGTTCTGGCCAACGGCATCGGCAAATGCCGACGTTTCCCATGCGGTGTTGATATTCCCGTCGAGCGCGTTCGACGGGCGATTCTCGGGAATATATGAAATCCCGTTACCGTAACTGGACGCCCTCACCGACGCGATTCCAACCAGGTCAGCCACAGTTTGTTCGTCGCTTGTTTGGCCGGGAAAAACGTTCAATGGGCGATTGTTGATGTCGTTGGTATGAGGCTTCTCGTTGGCTTGCTGGATGTAACCTTCCGTCTCTCGGATAGTCCCCCAACTCCTGGTCGCTTTTGCGTTGGTGTCTGTTAGAACTAGGCCCGCTCCGTTGCTCATTAGGGTGTTTTCGAGCTTCCGACCGGATGCACCAGAGCTCGAGAGAGTTCCGGAGTAGACGATGGTGGGGTCGTTGTTCAGCAAACCGGCAGACGCAGCGTTGACGACTCCCTGCCCGCCTCCGTCGAGGATCATTGCTCCCTGGATTGGCTCAGTACGGACGACGGGGCGCGGGTTGGCGACCTTGAAGTCAGCCAATTTGGGAGGGTACGGAGCATTAGCCGGTTCGGCCAGGGCCGTTTCGTCAAGCATCGGGAATCGCTGGGGGATCGATCGGCCCGGGGTACCGTAGCCGACGGGGTTGGAGAGCCCGGGGGTTGGCGGGTTCAACAAGGACCAGGTTTCACGTGGTCTGGGGGTGTTGTTACGCTCGTATGCGAAATCGGAGTACAACAACACGTCGCCGACGCTCATCAGCCTTGCCAGCGGCGCAAGCGAAAACGGGTCGAAGGTGTTTTCCTGCAGATTCTCGTCGAATGCGTTGAGCAGGTCCGCCGACGCGGCCGAACCGTAGGGGACCTGCTCTCGCGCTACGTAAGGACGTTTGAGAAGGCCGGGCATGATGGGGTCGATGGTCGTTCCCCATCTGTAGTACGAAAAGTCGATTCCCGGAATACCTAGCACCCGTGTGGACTTGTTTTCCGAATTCAAGTGCTTGGCCATCTGGCCGTAGTAGGTGGGCAGCTTTTCCGGACGGGTTAGGTTGTTGCCGATGAGGCCTCCGTTGAAGAACGAAGGCATATTTGCGATGACCAACCAAATAGCGGCGACGGAGAGTAACCCCGCGATTGCCTTTCCGAAGAGATTCCACGAGCTATAGATGGCGGTAAGCCCCATTCCCATCAAGCAGGCCGCACCGAGTGCGATCAAGGGGACCGAACGGTTTGAGCTTCGCATCGCAAGTCCAGCTACGCCGCTTGTGTCGAATGCCTTTAGCAACGCACCAAAGGGACTCGGGTGATTGAATGGGTAGCCGCCCACCGAGAGAATCGTACCGACCACCACCAAGAGCACGAAGAAGGCTTTGTAACGAAACCGGGCCAACGCACCCAAGAAAAACTGGTAGGCGGGGAGAGCCAGGCTTATGAGGATCGCAGAACCCGACTCCATGTAGCGAGGTGCCGCTTGAATGTACGCATCTATCTGGTCTTGGCCATAAAAAAACCAGTAACCGAGCCCTCTGACCACCTCCGAGGAAAGGGACGTAAGAGTCACGGTAGGGATGGACTCCGTGTATTCCAAAATATTGAGCGCGTAGCCGAATTCAATGAACAGGCCGGCCATGACCCAAATCATCACGCCGATTCCCAAAAGTCCGATCTTGCCCACAGCCCTTAGGGCTTCTAGGAGCGTTACCTCTTTGGTAGCGATCACGGCATAAATGAGCCACAGGAGCGGAGCGATTCCCGCGAATATGACGGAGGTGGCGTTTACCGTCCCACAGAAGAGCGTTACCAGTGCAAAAACGGCGGGCCACCTCCAGCCTCGCCTCTTGGCGGAGAGGATTGCCAGGCCTACAAGCCAACCCGTGGCGGACCAAGGAAGGAGGATGGCCGAAATCCTTGCTGCATAGGACAGGGTATAAGGGGTAAGCATGAATGCGAGTGCCGCCAGCGGCCTACCAGGCCCCCGCACTCCCATCAGGCGGAGCATGAACAATACTCCTGATCCCGCACCGTAAAAGATGAGACCTAGCCATATCCGTTGTGCGAGCCACATCGGGATCCCAGCATGCAGGGCTACCCAATAATAAGGGCCCATTGGGAAGAGATATCCGATGAACTGGTGAGTGACGGTTCCCATTCCGATCCACGGATCCCACATGTTCGCGGCCTGGCTCATCGTTTGGGAAGGGTTTACATAAAGGTAGCTTTTCGTGTCTGCGGCAATTTTGCCGACTTGAGTTCCCAATATTGGTATGAACGCTAAGAGAGCGAGGGCCAAATAAATTGCCCACTCCGTCGCGATTGCGAACTTAGGGGTTGATGCCCATTCTCCCCGCTTCCCGGCCGGATGGATTGAGGGCGTACCCATCTCTCCATTGTCGCCATGGTCGCCGATCACGAGCGCCTGGGGGGTATTCGTGCCCTGGTTGTCCCCGGGTGACTGAGTAATGGTTGTCGACATAAATGTTGCCCGCAAAAACGAACAGTTTAAGCGCGCTGGGCAGGGGGGGTTAATCCGGGCCTCTGGGCGCGCTGGGCAGGGGGGGTTAATCCGGGCCTCAGATCTTGCATGGCCGTTTCAATATTCCCATTTCACTGGTTGAAACGAGCAGTTGGGTATTCTCACCTGCTCAACAGATATTCTTGTAAGCGGCACGTGCTTCGTTTACCTGCGGAGGGCAACGCTGCCGGGTACGCTTGAGACCCGGCCTGGAGCACCGACTCTGAGCCGAAATCGCCAGAAGGATTTGAGCACTTGAGCCAGAAACCCAAGCTGACCGGAGAAAGGCCAACTCCCGGATCAACTCCAGACTCGTTGCTGGCATTACATGCCGCAGGTTACAGGGAGATCAACGGGTGTTTGGGCGAGGGTCTGGTTCTGGAGGCAGGTTGCGGACTGGGTTTCGAGTCGGCGAACCTTGCCGTTGACGGAAGACGTGTCGTAGGTATCGACTACGACAAGCATTCAGTTGCACAGGCGAACGCAAATTTCGAGGAATTGGGTTTTGTCGGCGCTGCGATGGATGCGTCGAATGTCAGCTTTTTGAGCGGCTCATTCGACTATGTCACCTCGTCCCATCTAATCGAGCACTTCCGGAATCCAGGCAAGCACGTTGCCGAAATGGCTAGGGTGCTCAAGGCCTCGGGAACGGCGGTTTTCGTTACGCCGAATGCTCCCGCTGACTTCGAGAACCCGTTTCACGTGACGAGTTTCGAAAAGAACAGCCTCAAAGGATTGCTGGGACAGTACTTCGGCCAAGTCTGGGTCGGTGGTCTCGATGGTTTGGAATCTGTCAAGAGCGATTTCAAGAGCAGGCGGGTCAGGGCAAACAAGCTACTTGCTCTTGACGCCCTGGGGCTCAGGAAGCGGATTCCGAGAAGCTGGTATGTCGGTGCATATACGAGAATCCTCCCCTTGGCATACAGGCTGGTCGCCTCCGGCGACTCCGGCGGATCGACGGGAATCACCGAGTCGGACTTCGTTTTGAAGGACTCTGTCGATACGACAACCTTGGTCTTGTTCGCCATCGCACGCGAACCCAGGTCGCTTTTGGAAGGCGGAAGCTCCGGAAGATGAAGAAGATAGGTCTTACGGGAGAAATCGGGTCAGGGAAAAGCACCTTCGCTGGGCTACTGGCCGCAAGGGGGGCCGTAGTCATTGATGCGGACCACATAGCGAGGAAGGTGGTCGAGCCAGGGACTCCTCAATTAGCGAGGATCGTCGAACG
>DAIDIS010000258.1 GCA_027451785.1 Acidimicrobiales bacterium | reverse complement strand
GTCGACTTTGCCCACTTCATCCAAGCTCACGCCGCGCTTGTCTCGAATCTCCCGCAACATCAAACCTTCGTAATTGAAGCTCTTAGTGCAAAGCAGAGCGATTGTCAGGACTATGGAATTCACCTGGGACTTGCCTGTTCGCCACTTGGCCGACTGCAAGGCACGGATGCCCTGAATCTCGCACGGAGTACCGACCACTGCGATCCTCGGGTATTCGGGTAGGTCGTAGCCCGAGAGATCCAGATGACCTAGAGCCATAGTCTGGTTGTAGAAGCTGCCCGAGCAGGAGCGAACCTCTTCGGCAGTGGTGGCCAGGAATGGAACAGCCTTCCACTTGTCGACTGGGCTCTCCTTTGCAATCAGTGCACCATCTATCTCGCCCGCTTCGAGTGCCGACGTCAAAATTGCAGTTACGACACCTCCGTCTTGAGGCGTTCTGGCTTCCAGGTCCGTCCCACCGTTTAGCGAAGCTTCCGTCGGTTGCTTCGCAGGTTGTTCCACAGGCTGCTTCGCAACGCGTGCTGCCAAGGCCTCACGAACGACACCTAGACCGCTGGCTCCGTCGAGCGCCGGATCGTCGCCGGTGATCTTCCAGGAGTCGGCAGGTTGCGGGGAGTCATCTTCTTTCCTGCGAATCGACACGTAGGACCGGGAGAACTCGGAGCCGGATTCCTTGCGCCATGCCTGAGCATCTCGGCTCTCCCCTTCCTCCGACGGCCACGCGGCCTCGTATCTGAGTCCGCCCCTTGGGCAGTAGCTCCAGCACAGGGAACAACCGGTGCACATTTTCACCAACGCCGGTAGACCGTTCTCACCGACGCCGATGGAGTCCGTGGGGCATACGGCTACGCAGGTGCCACACTGAATACAGCGGTCGGCATTGATAACACCGGCTTCCAGCTCCCAGAACCATGTCTTTCCGGGTGCCTCTTGGATGCCGTTCATCTGATCACGGATCCCAAAGCTCAAGCTCATGACCGTCCCCTATTCAGGCTCGCCGGCGTTTCCACCGTCCTGCCAATTTCCGGCCGGGCTGCGACCGCATTTACGTTAAGTTTCCTCAGCGAGACTGACGCAGAATCTGCCACCTACTTACCTCCCGCTGATTCGAGGCTCAACTCAGGACTCAATATGGCCCTAAGCCTTTGTGGCTCGTTTCGCCTTACCCACTGACGGAAGGTCTCTTCGCTGCGCCGCTCACTCAGGTAAGACTCGAATAGGTCTCCCAGCGACGCCTCGACCTGGTCTACGGGCTTTGCTCCTTCAACCCAGTTGACAAATGACGCATCGTTTCCGAGGCTGCCGCCGAGGCCTATGTCACAGGCTTCTACGATTTCCCCAGCCACGAATGCGGTGTCACCCCGGAACCCGATGTCGGCGATCTGGGGTTGTGCACATGAGGCCGAGCAGCCTGAAAAGTGCATCCTCACGACGTCCCTGTCGGGATACGAGGAAGCGACTGGATACGACTCGTTACCAGTGGCGGCCGATGCCAGGGATGGCCACCGGTCGGCAAATCGCTTGTCCATCTCTTGCGCCCATTCAGTCGCCCTCACCTTCGTTTCGACAATCGCAAACCTGCAGTATTCATTGCCGGTGCAGGCCACGACCCCTCTCTCGAAAGGCCCCGGGAAGGGTGAGTGGGTGGCAACAAGCGGTTCCGCTAGGAACTCGTCCAACCTTGAGTTGGGAATCCCTGTGATGACGATGTTCTGGTCGGTCGCCAGGCGTACCTCGCCGTTTTCCCCCCCGTACTCCTCGGCAAGACGGGCTGCCTCGACAAAGTTTGAGGCCGTCATGCGCCCGACCGTGACGTTGAGCCCCGCGTAGCTCAGGCCATCTTGTGATTGCGGGTGGATGCCGATGTGATCCCCACGGTACCCACGGGTCAGGTCCTCTCCCGCCTTTGCCAGCTTGATCGACGAGCGCTTTACCAGCTCCGACCTGAACACCTCAGGCGAAAGCTCTTCAACCAGGTATCGCATACGGCAGATGCCACGATTCTCTCGGTTGCCAAGTTCCCCGTAGAGCTGGGCTATGGCGCGTGTCACTTCGACGGCTCCGTCCAAAGGTACGAAGACATCGATGTCCGAAGCCATCCTCGGCCCATCGGAAAGGCCGCCGCCTACCAGTACATTGAACCCAAGCTCGCCGCTTGCGCTCCTGGCGGGCCGAAGGCCGATGTCGTTGATCTCCGACTGGGCGCAGTCGTCCAAGCAGCCGGTCACGCATATTTTGAACTTACGGGGCAGGTTCGCATACTCACGATTGCCGGTGAAGTAGTCGGAAATCTCCGATGCGATCGGCGAGGCATCGAATGCCTCGTCTCTCCCTAGGCCCGAGACCGGGCAACAAAGAACGTTTCTCGCCGAGTCACCGCAGGCCTGGATGGTTGTAAGTCCAACCTCCTCGAACCGACGCCAGATCTCCGGGATTGAGCCGATTTTCACCCAATGGATCTGGACGTCCTGGCGTGTAGTCACGTCGCAGATTGCTTCGAATCCGTATGTGGGGTGAGCCTCCGGTGGCTTTGCAAACTCCTGGGTGATCTCGCCGACCACTCGTGCTTGAGCGGCGGTCAACCGCCCGGCGGGAGCTTTTACCCTGAGCATGAACGCATCGCCGCCCTGCTTTTGCGGGTATAGGCCTGCCCACTTGAGACGTTCGTACTCGCCGGGAACTTCGTCTATGGCCGCCACTCCGTTCTTGGAGTAGTTGTCGATTATCGACTGAGCTACATCAAGGGGGTGGCGCGCCTGTTTGAACTGCTCGACAGGGTTCAGGCGGTTCAACTTGCGGTAGGGGGTGAGGAACTCCACAGACCTATTGTTGACCTTTTTGGTCAGATTTTCAAATCCTGACTAAATCAGTCAACAAATGGTATCCGCAGACGGGTCAGTGCCCGATCATGAGCTCGATGCTTCCTTCGTTAATTCCAGTGACCTCAGCAGCAAGAAATTTACCGACGACTTTCGGTTGTACCTCCATGAGAGTGCGGCCCCCGGAGGTGAGAACGAACGGCTCCTCCGGCATGAGACCCAGCTTGATGACGTTTCCGACCCGAAGCTCGGTAACTTCGTTTACCGGGCACCTAACCGAGGGAAAGCTCACCGAGACATCCATCGGTACGTTCAAAAGCGGATCCAAAAGCGGAGGATTCAAGATCGACTGAGCAGCAGGCCCACCCAAGTCCGCAGCCGCCAGAATCTCTTCGCTGTGGGGCTGAAGTGCATTGATGGGTACGCAGATGGACGAATTGAACGCTACGCCGCCGATGTCGTTGTGGATCTGGGCCACTACCCATGCGCCGGCGGTGGCGACACCTTGGACCATGTACCTATTGGTCTCGTGTTGTGTAACTACGGGAGTTACCGAGACAAACCTACCGAAGATCTGGGCGATCTCCTCCAAAACGGAGATGGTCACGGGCTCCAACAGCAGCATGTCCAATTCCGTCAACGAATGTTCCAGGTTGTTCTGGTAGGTGAACTCGCCACCGAGACGTAGCTCCAATAGCGTCTTGGCCAGATCGGCGTTGTAGGCGATCACGAACCTTCCCGGCAGGGGGTCCATCCTGAAGGTGGTGATCAACACCTCCTCCGGCAGCTCGTTCGAGTACTCGTCCCAAGTCTGGTGCTTCAGCTCACCCACGCCTAAGTGAACCGGGGTCTGAAGGAGCGAGGTCAAAGAACCCGCAGCAGACCTGACTGCAATCCCCAAAAGTATCTGCATGGCATGCGTCAGGGACCTGTCTATTCCCATTGGCTCTCTGAAGTCGTAGGACTTGACTTCCTTTTTGGATGTGGTGGCGGTGATGACGGAACTGAACTCTGGGGACCTGACTACCCTCGCCGCTTCCTCCGACTTT
>DAIDIS010000257.1 GCA_027451785.1 Acidimicrobiales bacterium | reverse complement strand
ATATCCCCTTCACCGTCTGCCGCAGAGGAATCGAGGATCTCAATTACCGGAAGGCCCCTTGCCTTGGATTGACCCAAAAGCCTACCTACGCTGCCCACATTGTGAGTACCGAAGACAACGTCCACATAATCCGCCCTCTCTTGGAGTGCCCCCTTCTCCTTCTGAGCCAGACAGCCACCTACTGCGATCTGCATGCCCGGCTTGGCGTCCTTAATCGACTTGAGGTGTCCTAAGGTTCCATAGAGCTTGTTATCAGCATTCTCCCGTATGCAGCAGGTATTGAGAACAACCACATCCGCCTCTTCAAGCGTGTCGGCCATCTGAAGGCCGTCCTCTGCCAGGACTCCCGCAATACGCTCAGAGTCATGCTCGTTCATCTGGCATCCGAATGTTCGAATATAGAATTTCCTGCCCATACTCCTTCAAGCGTAACCGACACCGCGGCTCGGGTCTTTTGGCTCAAGGGGGTATGAGGAAGTGTCGAATCCCAATGTGCTCTTCGTGTTCGGTATCCGCTGGTTAAAGCTTGCTCGCTAATAGTCTTGGGCTCAAGGTCGGTGCACCAAAAAGGGACGGTATGAGAGTCATCAACAAGATTCGGGGATCGGGCGGGAAACTCAATAAAGTTCCCAAGCCGAACTGCCACAAACAATACAAAGCTGCATCCTCTATTGCCTTGCTTGGCAGCCTGGCGTTATTTCCTCAGGTGCAAATGACCTCGGCGGATGCCTCCACCTTGCCAAGGGTGGCGGTAGGCTCGATTTCCCCGATATTGAGCGCATCGCATCTACTCGGAAAGGTTGCCCCTTCGCAGACTTTGAGCGTCGATCTTGTGTTGAACGCTGCCGACCCATCAGGTCTGGGTTCCTATCTGTCGGAGCTGTACCAGCCAGGTAGCCAGTATTTTCACCATTTCCTAACGCCCCAGCAATACTCCTTGCAATATGGGCCCAGCCAAGCTGCCGAGGCGAGCGTCGCCGGCTACCTCGCGTCGCAAGGGTTGACGGTCACTCATTCCCAAGGAAGTGCCGTCGTCTCGGCATCCGGACCCGCCAACACCATTGCCACTGCTTTCGCTACGACGATAAACAACTACCGTCTGCCATCAGGCAAGATCGCTCACGCAAACTCATCCGCTCCGACACTTCCGTCGTCGGTCTCGCAATATGTCTCTTCCGTTGTCGGCCTCGACGACACTTTCTCTCCAAGCCCCCTCGGGCTCCAGGTCGATCATTCCAATCCGGCACCACCAAGCACGCCGGCCGTGGATAGCCCAGCCGCATCGAGCACGCCTGTAGTCGAAGGCCCGGCAACGAAAGCAATTGCCCCCCACCTCACAGCCCCACAGCCATGCGCCGCGGCCTCGTCGGTGCCTGGGACCTATACCCCGGACAAGCTTGCTCAGTTCTACGGTCTCACGACGGGATACAACACAGGCGACTACGGATCCGGCCAGAACGTCGCCCTTGTCGAGCTTGAGAACTACTCGGCATCTTCTGTTGCCGCATATCAAGCCTGCATGGGGACTTCGGCCTCGATCTCGAATTACGAAGTCGACGGAGGCGCTTCAGGATCACCCGGCTTCGAAGCTACCCTCGACGTCGAAGACGTCGCAGGGTTGGCCCCGGGTGCGTCGATCTCCCTTTACACAGGTCCCGATTCTCCCTTGGGAATGCTGGATGTATTTGCCGCCATCATCGGGCAGGGCACCTCCCAGGTCATAAGCACAAGCTGGGGAACCTGTGAAGCCCTCGAAAGTGGGTCCGGCCTGGCCCAAGCCGAGTCGACGCTGTTCCAAGAGGCAGCAGCTCAGGGACAAACGGTGATCGCGGCTTCCGGCGACTATGGCTCAGAAGGTTGCTTCCCCCTTAATGGCAGCTCGGCCCTTTCGGTAGACGACCCTTCAAGCCAGCCATTCGTGACTGGAGTTGGTGGAACCACGATCAGCTCATCATCGCCCTTTGCCCAGACTGCCTGGAACAGCAACGGCGGCGGAAGCGGCGGCGGTATCTCACAGAACTGGGTTATGCCCATCTGGCAACAAGCCATAGGCACCTACAAAGCGTCATCAGGCTCTCCCTGCGGGTCCCAATCCGGCAATTGCCGCGAGGTGCCGGACATCTCGGCTGACGCCGATCCCTCTACCGGCTATCCGGTATACGAACCTAATATCGGATGGACCCAGATCGGTGGTACCAGCGCGGCCGCTCCACTCGTTGCCGCAGTCGTAGCCCTTTCAAACTACAACTGCTCCGGCCCGGCGGGATTCATAAACCCCACGCTGTACTCGTTGGCAGGATCCAGCTACTCGTCCGACTTCTCGGACGTGGCCAGCGGCAATAACGATGTTTTAAACGCAAATAACGGGACATATAGCGCCGGAACCGGATACGACATGGCTACCGGACTGGGGACTCCGCTTGGTGGGCTGATTGCTGGAGGAGCACTATGTGGAGGGTCATCTCCCGCCCCAAGGATTTCGGCGCTCATCCCAGCGCAGGGACCCACCCAAGGCGGCACACAGGTAACCATCACAGGGTCCAACTTCGGATCGGCTTCGGCCGTGAACTTCGGTTCGGTGGCAGCTTCCCTTTTCAAGGTGGTGTCGCCGGAAAAGATAATTGCGACGACGCCGGCAGAGGGACTCGGAAACGTGTTTGTATCGGTGACTTCTCCTTCCGGTTCGTCTGCGACCGGAGTCTCCAGCCAATTCAGCTACACCAATAGTCCGGTTGTCACTTCGGTATCGCCGGGTTACGGGGCTCTTTTTGGAGGAACCAGAATCACCATTGTCGGCGACAACTTCACCGGGACGACGGCTGTGGATTTTGTCGCTTTAGGCACCGCCTCCGCAGTGTCAGCGGCGACATCATTTACCGTTAAGTCGAACACCGTCATTCAGGCGGTTACTCCCCAGCCGCCTCCACCCGGTCCCCAACAGGTTGACATCCTGGTTACCAATTCCTCAGGAACGAGCGCCCAAAGCATCCTCGACCAATACACCTTCGGGAACGGGTGCGGACTCTATTTGAACCCAACCCATGTGGTCGGGATCGGTGCTCCTGACCTAGGCGGTTACATTCTCTCCGATGCATCGGGATTGATTTCCGGGTGCGGTGCCATTTCTTCCGTACCTCAACCGCAGGCAGGAGAACTCACTGCAGATGCCGTCGGCGTAGCCGTCAGGACGGATGGTCTTGGATATTGGGTAGCCGGAAGTAACGGCTCGGTGGCAACCGGAAACTTTGCAACTTACTTCGGTTCTGCTGCCGGTTTGGCGTTGAAGGCCCCGATCGTCGGTATATCCGCCACGCCCGATGACCGAGGTTATTGGCTGGTGGCCTCCGACGGCGGCATTTTCGCATTCGGGGACGCCCAGTTCTATGGTTCGACCGGAAGCGAAGTGTTGAACCAACCCATTGTGGGAATGGCCTCCACTCCCGACGGGAAGGGATACTGGCTGGTGGCCTCCGA
>DAIDIS010000256.1 GCA_027451785.1 Acidimicrobiales bacterium | reverse complement strand
ATAACCGCCCAAAAGTGTCCTTGAAATTTGCAACGCGTGTGCGAGATTCGTCCCATACTGGAAATCCCAAGTCGCCTTCGGGAGCTCGTAATGAGGAATCTCCCGTGCAACCTCGGCGAATCCAACGACTCCCAAGTAGTCGTTCGGGTAGGCCGCTGTTACATAGGAAACAAGGGCCATGGCCATCTTTTTGGCAGGGAGAAAATTGTCTCGCATCGGCATCGATAACGAAAGATCCAGCGCAAGTACTGTTGCACATCGAGTATCGATTTCAGTGCGATCTATCTCGATGTCTTCGGGGGCAATATGCACAGAGCGCCGAAGAGGTCCGGCATCCATCTGCCGGTTTTCCGAACCAGACCTTGTGCGCCTTGCCGCATTGAAGAGTGTCGCCCCAATGTTTACGTTGAAGGGATCCCCGAACTCGTAGGGCTTGGTCCCCAAGTCCCGTTCGTGACCCTGACCGTTGCGGTTCGTTTGATGTACTCCAAGACGGTCTTTGGAAATCTCGCTGAAGATCTCCCTGAGCATGCGGCTTCCAAGCTCACGAATTCCTTTCGGAGTCAGCTCCAGACTGCCTCCCTCGGTCTCGACCAGACCTGCCTCTTCCAAACGGTCGTTCAGTGCGGCCAAGTCCTTGAGCGACCTTGCCTCATTCTCGCCGAGGAGTTCCGACACCCGCTCGAAATCGACTTCGCCCAAGTGCGCTCCCGAATCCTCATCGGATAGCAAGGCTTCCAATGAGTCCAACTCTCCCAGTCGCTCCATCATCGACGTGGCGGAGTCCATCGTCGCCGGACCCTGCCCTCTCGTCGCGTAGCCCTTGCCCCAACCAGCTTCAGGCCGGGCCATCTGCAGGTTGGAGGCGAGCCTGGACACCTGCCAGTCCAGGTCCATGTCGGACAGGAGCATGTCGCTTAGCGCCCTCAACTCCGCTCGCTCTGCAGGATTCATCGAGTTGAGCAATGCCTGGGCCGCCGCGGCCCTGGATGCCAATTGATCCAGCAGCTCATCGAGAGTGGAGGCTTCGCCGAAAAGGTCACCGTAGCGGCTCATGAAATCATCGAAATCAACGCTGACATCTTCACCCCTGGCTCGACGGTCAAGAAGGTCGTTCAACTCCCCCATCCCGTCCCTCAGCCTTGCCATGTCCGATGGACCCATCGCCCCCAGAGCGGACGAAAACTGCGATAGGTACATTGAGACCACCTGAGATCGCAGCTTCTCGACCAGCTCCGAGAACTCGGCTTCAGCCTGGGGAGAAATGAAGTCGTATTCGGACAGCTCCGAGAGTTTCCGGCTCAGCCCATTCGGGAGCATCTCGATCCGTAGGCTCTTAGACTGCGCAGTCGCCTCTGCGGTCTCGATACGGCGTTGGTCACCGGAAAGGCGAGCCTCTTCTACGAGGCGCCGAATCCCTTCACGTTCGGTGTCGAGGACGCCATTCAGCTCATCCTGGATTCCCGCAACGATCCTGCCAAGGTCCGACTCGCTGGATATCTCTGCCCGCTTCTTGCGGATTGAGTTGATCAGCTCCCGCAGACCCATGATCCTGGAGCCAGTCGCGGAGCTGGTGAACCCGTCCCTCATCAACTTTCGCAGGGCCGCCCTTACGTCACCGTGATAGGCGAGCTCGTCCGAAATGTGACCCAGGATCTCCTCTGCGCTCGGGGACCCTTCCTCGCCCTCGCCGGTAAAGCTGCGATAGGAGAACCTGAAGGTCACCGTCGGGCGCGAAACGTCGAGAGTGTCCCCGAAGTTTCCTTTGAGAGCCTCTTGGTCAGGTATAAACCTTCCAAGACCAGCTCAATGGCGGAAGCTATCTGGGCATCGCTGGAAGGGTCTTCAGTCAAGCGTTCGATTGCCTTCGAGACCGATTCCAGCTCGGGAGTTTCAACAATTTCGGTGTACAGCTTGCGGTATTCCGAAGACGCAATGTCGTCTCCGACGTTCACGACCTTCCCACCGCCGAACCACTCGACCAAAGGAGCGAGCTCTGCCGGATCCGTCTCGGTGCGGAAAGTCTTCAGCACCGCTTCGTGCACCAAGGCGGCGATAATCGCCTCCTCCGCGTACTCCTCGAAGGTATCGAACTCCAGCTTCCCGCTCATCGAAGCAAAAAGAGCCCCCAAGTCGCTCACTCTCGGTACCGCCACATCCTCGCCAAGGCTGAGGCTTCGCCGCTGAGCATTCGCGACCATGATTTCGTAGTTTGAAACCGATACCCTCACGGACACCCCGGAACGCTGGCTGATCTTCGCTGAAGATCGAGCTTCCTGAGAGATCCTGGCGACCACATTGGTCATGAAGGAAAGCACCACGTTCGGGACAACCGCTCCGGCCTTAGACTCGGCCAGCATGATCTCGGCTTCCTCCTGCGTAGAGCGGGGGTAGTGGGTCCTAATCTGCGACCCGAAACGGTCTTTCAACGGTGTGATGATTCGTCCCCGGTTGGTGTAGTCCTCCGGGTTGGCGGAAGCCACCAGCATCACATCCAGAGGCAATCTAACCGAATACCCCCTAATTTGAACGTCTCGTTCCGACAGTACGTTCAAGAGGCCAACCTGTATGCGCTCAGCCAAGTCGGGAAGCTCGTTTATCCCGAAGATTCCCCGATTGGCTCTCGGGATCATTCCGTAGTGAATAGTCAACTCGTCCGAGAGATAACGTCCTTCCGCAACCTTGATCGGGTCCACCTCCCCAACCAAGTCCGCAATTGACGTGTCCGGTGTCGCAAGCTTTTCAGCGAAGCGTCGGCTCCGGTGTACCCACGAGATCGGGGTTGCCTCCCCCATGTCCCCTATCAAGTCTCTGGCGTGTTTCGACAACGGGTTGTACGGGTCATCGTTGATCTCGGATCCGGACACCACCGGCATCCACTCATCCAAAAAGGAAACGAGCGACCTCATGATCCGAGTCTTCGCCTGGCCACGCTCGCCCAACAGAATCACGTCATGACCGGCCAGAAGAGCATTGGCTAGCTGAGGTATAACGGTATCTTCGTAGCCCACCAGCCCCGTCTCAAGCGGCTCGCCGGAGGAAACAATCTTCGCGACGTTTTCCCTGATCTCGGCTCTAACCGGCCGAGACTCCCAACCGCTGGCCTTCAGCTCAGCGATGGTGTGCGCCCGAGGGTGGTCCGCGGGCGAATTTGCCTGGTTGGTCATCATTTTAAACACTACGCCAACTTTGTCACTCTCGAACCAAGGAACCTTCGTTCCGCATCCTTCCAGGTGCAGAACTGGCACTAAGCGCATACCTAGTGGCAGTGTGTGAGGCGCACTAGGCAGCAGTATTTTCAGGGAAGCCTTTGGCGACTCCCAATCGAAGGGAACTAGCGCAGGAGAGCAGATGAGCATTACTACTGAAGCCCAACCTACGGGGGCGAGGGGTACTCCCGTCTCCATAGGGCCAAGGGGAGGCCCCGACGTAAAGACCCTGAGAAAGGACGCTTGGTGGGTCCCTCAGCTGACAACGGGTCTGGTCCTCCTGATTGCGAC
>DAIDIS010000255.1 GCA_027451785.1 Acidimicrobiales bacterium | reverse complement strand
CCTTCTGGGCGACAACCCGACTCCGTCCGGCATTGCCGTCACGGAGCCAGACGATCAGTCCGAAGAAAGCGGTGGGAGGAAAGCTAATAGCGACGCCGCTCGCTACGAGACAAGGTTGCATTTGAGGGCCAAACTCAAGGCTCTCGTTGTTATATCAATTGTGATTGGGGCAGTAGCTACCCCATTTAGAGGTGACCACCGCAATTCCGCCTTGATCGATCCGGTCAATACGCCAATTCCCATTCTATTTGACATCGTTATCCATCCCCCACGACCCCAATCAATCGCCGAGGTGCGGTCCCACTTCTCGCAGGTGCGGTCAATCATTAGCGCCGATATTTCCGCCATCAACCGTTGCGAGTCCAACGTCGGCATCGAGAGCCAACTTGAGTGTTTGCATACCGACATATCCGGGATTAACACTGCCCTCGACGCATTTCAAGCGTCTATAAGAGGATATCGGCCCAATCTGCTTTCCTCTGTTACCTGGATTAAGATGACATTTAATCTTACTGTTTCGCTGCAAAAGACGGACTCAATGGAGTCCGACACAACGATTGCTCAATTTCGGATTGACCTGAGTTCATTTGAGAGATCATTCAAGGCCCTAACAAATTCCATCTACGCTGGCACCTGAATCTCACGAACACATCCAAATCCCAGGACGACGCTCGCCAACCCAGCAATGCCCGATTGACAATTGCGCCTTTCAGCTCTTGAAAAGGTAATCCGCGTCGGCCGGCTCCAGTAAAACCTCGATCTCCTCTGCCAGCTCAGCGTGCCCGGCGAGACCAGGGTCTCGATCCAAAAGATCAGAGGCAACCTTGCGGGCAATCTCAACCAATTCCCGATCGCTGCTGAGTTTGGCGAGCTTGAACGAACGGTTGGTGAATCCGGATTGCTCTGCCCCAAGCACGCTCCCCTCTCCGCGAATCTCCAGATCCCTTTCGGCCAGCTCGAACCCGTCGGTCGTCGCTACGAGAGCTTCCAGACGTTTTACTCCATCGGGTGTCGTAGCTCCACCGGTCAGGTAGCACCAGGACTGATGGGCACCGCGACCCACCCGGCCACGCAGCTGGTGAAGCTGTGCGATCCCGAACCTTGCGGCATCCTCGATCACCATGACGGTCGCGTTAGGGACGTCTATACCAACCTCGATAACTGTGGTCGAGACCAATACATCGGCCTCCCCCGAACGGAAGGACTCCATTGACGAAGCCTTATTGGCCGACGGCATCTGGCCGTGGACCACAGCAATCGTAAGCCCTTTCAATGGACCGGCTGCAAGGCGCTGCGCTTCCGCCTCAACGGACGCAGCTTCAATAGCTTCCGACTCGCTGACGAGTGGACACACCACGTAAGCCTGTCTTCCTACTGACGCTTCCTTAGTCACTCGCGCCCAAGCATCGCTTGGGTCGTCAGGCAGCCACTTGGTCTTGACCGGCTTGCGACCTGCCGGCATTTCGGCAAGGACGCTGGTATCCAGGTCGCCAAAAACCGTCATCGCCACGGTCCTCGGAATCGGGGTCGCCGTCATCACGAGAAGATCCGGGACCCTCTCGTCCTCGTCTTGCCCGCCTTGTTCCACGGTCGCTCGCCCGGCCTCTTGCAGTGCCGCTCTCTGGTCGACACCGAAGCGGTGTTGTTCGTCGACCACAACCAATCCCAACGACGGGAACTCCACTTGCCCACTCAACAGAGCATGAGTCCCAATAACAATGTCCACTTGGCCTGCCCTCATGGCGGCGGTAAGCCGGGCCCTAGCCACCTTCGTGGTTTTGTTTGTCACAAGCTCGATACCGATCGACCGCTCACCCATAAGGTTCGACGGGTCTGGAACCGCCAATCCTTCGGCCAACGAAGAGATTGACGCGAAGTGCTGTTCGGCCAGTACTTCGGTTGGGACCAGTATGGCGCCCTGATGGCCGGATTCGACCACTGTCAAAAGCGCCGCAAGGGCTACCACGGTCTTGCCCGACCCAACGTCTCCTTGGAGTAGGCGATGCATCGGAGACTCACTCGCCATATCGGCGACAATGTCCTCGACGGCTTGAAGCTGTGCCTTGGTTGGGGCGAATGGGAGCCGGGAAAAGAGTGCTTTCACATACCGGCCCTCGGTCCTGTGGGCAATCCCCGCCAGCCTCTCCTCCGTTTCCCGACGCCTCCTCATCAGCACAAGTTGAAGCCTCAGTAACTCGTCGAACGCCAGCCTGCGTCTGGCGGATTGCCAGTCGTGAATTTCGGAAGGCGAATGAATCTTGCGAATTGCTTCGTCCCGGCTGATAAGGCCGTGCGAATCCAGAAAGCCGCTGTCTATAGGATCAGACAATTCTCCCATTCGCCGTAAGGCTTCCCTCACTGCAGTCTCGATCTCCCAGGTGGTCAACCCTGCCTTCTCGGACTGGGGATAGATCGGAATCACCCTGTCGGTACGCTTCGACTCCCCGGGCGCGTCAATTAGGTTTACTACGGGGTTCGACATTTGAAGCCAGCCTCGGTACTCGTCGACCTTGCCGGCCAGCACGACCTCGACGCCTTCGGAAAGCTGCCTCGCGCGCCACGCCTGATTGAAGAAAGTGGCCCTAAGCCCCCCCGTATCATCCCTGAAATCGACGGTCACGAGAGTCCGGTGATTACGCATACGCCGTGTAGTTACCTTCGATACGATCGCCACAACTGTGGCCTGTTCTCCCACTACAAGGCCGGCTATGGGCAATCGCTTGGATCGATCAATGTAGCGGCGGGGGTAATGGGTTACCAAGTCAAGAACCGTCTCGATCCCAATCTCCCCAAGCGCGGCGGCACGCTTTTCCCCCACACTCTTCACTTGGTTGACGGGCCGAGAGGCCAGCCTGATGAGGCGTCGGTCCTGAGCACTTTCCACAACACGGGTGCCGGTTTCCGAATGTCCAGCCCGTGCTCCGGAGTTGCGGCCTAACTCACTCAATCCCGAAGATATAGGGGTAAAGCGGTTGACCACCGTGATGAATTTCGTAAGAGACCTGAGGGCAGTTGTCGGCTAGCCATTCCGTTACGCGCCGGGTCTCTGCGGCACTGGCACCTTCTCCCTCGATCACGGTCACAATCTCGCACTTGTCTGTGACAAGCTCCGATAGCAATGAGACCGTAGCATCGCCCAAGGATGACTTGACCGTCCTGATCCCGTCTCTTGACAACCCGATCCAGTCTCCTTCGATGACCGGTCCCGCCGGAGAGTCGGAGCTGCGGACGGCCTGCGTGATCTCGCCCGCAATCACCCTGTCGGCTGCCCCCAACATGCCTTTTGCGTTGCGCTCAAGCGGAGACTCGGGGTCGTATTCCAAGAGGGCGGCAAACCCCTCCGCTATGCCCTTGGTAGGCACTACAGCCGTGGGCTTGGAAGCAAGCTTCGCGGCCTGTTCCGCAACAAAAATAACATTCGAGTTGTTCGGCAGAATCACCACCTCTCGTCCATTCGAGGCTTCGATAGCGTCCAAGATCGCTTTGGTTGAGGGATTCATCGACTGGCCGCCTATCACGAAGTCGTGCACCCCCAAAGACCGGAAGATCCTCCTGATACCGTCCCCGTTTGCCACGACGACCACCGAGGTAGCGACTTCCTCCAGCTCAACCTCGACCTCTTCATCGCCGAGTCCCTTGGCCGCCTCGCGCACCCAACGCTCCTCTTCCACCTGCTCTTCAAGGTCGGTTACCCGGATCCTCTTTGGAGTTCCGGCGTCCAAACTTGCCTCAATTGCAGCGCCGATGTCGTCGGTGTGTATGTGACAGTTCCAAAGGCCCTCGCCGCCGACCACCGCAATCGAGTCTCCGAGTCCGGCCCAGACTTCCTTGAACGCAGGTATCGCCGTGTCCGGAGCCTCAAGAAGGTACATAACTTCATAACGCAGACTTCCGCCGGGCTTGCCCGCCTCACCCGAGCCACCGAGGCCACTCCCGCTATGGACCTGGGCCGGCATCGAGCTGGAAAGATCCGGCCCTCCAGCTGCAACCGTCTCCAAGACTTCCTCGGGGAGAGGGAGGTCGGGAATTTCCTCGCCCGTCACGACCGACACAAGAGCGTCCACCAACAGCACGTAGCCCGCTCCGCCTGCGTCCACCACCTTCGATTGCTTGAGCAAAGGCATTAGGTCAGGGGTCATCGCCAACGTCGATGCCGAGCTTGCGCGAGCCTTTCTTAGGACTGCCGACAGATCCTCGCCCTTGCCTGCCTCGTCTCTGGCGGCCCTAGCCGTCTCTCGAGCAACTGTGAGGATCGTACCTTCCACCGGCCTCATGACCGCTTCATGCGCTGCATCGCTGGCCCTAACCAATGCTGCTGCGACTACCTGCGGACCGGCGCATTCGTCTTTCTTCAGTTCGTCGGACAAGCCCCTTAGAATCTGGGAAAGGATCACTCCGGAGTTTCCTCGCGCACCCATAAGTGACCCGTGGGCGACCGCCTTGCAGACGTCGGCCATGGCATCGGACACGGTCTCAAGCTCTGCACACACGGACTCCAGAGTCAGGCTCATGTTCGTGCCCGTGTCGCCATCAGGCACCGGATACACATTGAGCCTATTAATGGTCTCGCGGTTGGAGACCAGGCTGTCCCGGAACTTGGTCATGGCCGCCTTGAAGGCCGTGCCGTCGATCGCATTCAACATACTCACCGGAGCGATGCTAACCTGGATTTCCCTATGGCAGCAGTTTGCGACGTCTGTGACAAGAAGCCTTCTTTCGGCATGAATGTATCCCACTCCCATCGCCGGACCAAGCGTCGGTGGAATCCCAACATCCAGCGCGTCCGGGTCCTGGTGGGGAGAACGCCCAAGAGGCTCAACGTTTGCACCTCGTGTATCCGTGCAGGAAAGATCACGAAAGCTCCCCGCGGGAAGGTCGGCGCAGCTTCCTAAGCTGGTTCAGGGCGCACATGCGACTTGTCACCGGAAGTTATGCTGCCAGCCTGAAACTTCGACCGGCTCACCCCGGATCGAAACTTGCGGGCCGGAATCGGAACGAGCCTCCACGCAGGTTCCGATTCTGAAAAGGTTCATCGCCCGTTCGGCGAATGCGGCTTCCAGTTTGAGTGCCGCACCTTCGGTAGCCGTCACCAACAGCTCGTAATCCTCGCCTCCCCCGAGTGCGTCTTCAATAGTGGCGCCGGAGAAAAGAGGTACTCGGTCCAGGTCGGCGGAAACCCCCGACGCCGCCGCGAGCCTGTATAGATCGAGCGACAAACCGTCGGAAACGTCGATCATCGCGCTCGCGCCCAGCGAACTGGCGATCTCCCCTTGGGCCAGCCGAGCTTCGGGTCTCAGGTAACGGGAAATCTCTCCTTCATCTATCTGGTTTACGACTCCGCTCACCACGACCTCGGGCTTTCCGCCTTCGGATTTCGAGCGATTGGCGGCCAACCTCAGGTGGCGGAGCCCTAGAGCAGAGCCCCCCAAGGGACCCGTGACATAGATGAAGTCGCCGACTTTTGCCCCGGAACGCTTGACTGCTTGACCGCGAGGGACCGTTCCGACCATAGCGATACTTACGAAGAGGGTTTCAGACTGAGTTAGGTCTCCTCCGACCACCGGACAACCACAAAGCGACGCCGCCTCCCCTATACCGGCGTACAATCCATCGATTATCTCCTCGTTTCCGCCACCAACCGCCACCACCATCCGATAGGGTCTTCCGCCCATGGCAGCCATATCGCTGGCATTGACCATGACGGCCTTGAAACCGACGTCTCCCGGACGACAGAAAGATAGGTCGAAGTGCACCTTGTTTACGAGGGCGTCCGAAGCAAAAAGCACCTCACATTCCATGTCCCCAAGCCCCGGTGCCAACACGGCAGTATCGTCACCTATCCAAATCTCACCCAAGGGGCGCACAGATTCGCTCCCGCCGCTCCCATCGTCCGCAGGCGCACCAAATTGGCCGAGTGACCTTGTAATCGAACTCAAAATTTCCAGCTCCGACACCACATTACGCTGGGCATTTGAATGGCTGCTCACCGTGAGTAACTCCCCTTCATCACGCTAAGTAACATCTCAAGGGGCACAAACAAGTCTACTTCCACTAGCATTAACACATGGCTCTTCCTACTAGTAACGCGAAGCTGATTAAGTGGGTCGACGAAGTCGCCGCCCTCACAACCCCGTCTGAGGTCGTATGGTGCGACGGATCCGCAGAGGAATACGACCGACTCTGCCAACTGCTCGTGGACTCCGGCACCTTCACCAAGCTCTCCGACGCAAAGAGGCCCAACAGCTACTGGGCTCGCTCCGACGCAGGAGACGTAGCGCGTGTGGAAGAGAGAACCTTCATATGCTCAGCCAAAGAGGAAGATGCTGGGCCAACCAACAATTGGCGTGACCCCGAAGAGATGCGACAGACACTGACCGGTCTGTTCAAGGGGTCGATGAAGGGCCGGACCATGTACGTGGTCCCGTTTTCCATGGGACCTCTGGGATCGCCGATTGCCCACATTGGGGTTGAGCTCACCGACTCGCCCTATGTCGCCGTCAGCATGAGAATCATGACCCGCATGGGTAAGGGTGCCCTTGAGGTGTTGGGTGATGAGGGAGAGTTCGTACCTTGCCTGCACTCGGTCGGAGCGCCACTTGAAGAGGGCCAGGCCGACGTGACGTGGCCTTGCAACGCCGATAACAAGTACATCGTGCACTTCCCCGAGACC